>NZ_CAWNWX010000112.1:0-17951 GCF_963878195.1 Aeromonas sp. HMWF016 | reverse complement strand
CCGCCATATCGGCAGGGGCCCGTTTTTTCTACCCGGACGATAACCCGGGTCAGTAGTCGTACTCTTTGCACTGTTTCTCGTTGAACTCGGTGCGCCAGCGGGAGAGTTCTTCCTGCGTGCCCAGCTTGTCCCCCTTCTTGATGGCCTGTTCCAGCGCTGCGATGCGATCGTAAAGCCAACGGCACTCGGCGGTCGGATTGTTTTTGCCGATCCCGGCGAGTGGCAGCAGACAGAGTCCCAACCAGAGGTATTTCATTGCCAACACTCCTTGTTACAGTGATTGATGAGGTCTCTTTGGAGTCTAACAGGATAGCAGCCATTGATTGAGATAGAGCTCCTCCCTGGCTTGCAGTAATATAATCTGATGTATGTTTATTTATACAGTGGTATGCGCAAAATCATCCATATCGACATGGACTGCTTTTTTGCCGCGGTGGAGATGCGGGATAACCCCGCATTGCGGGAAGTACCGCTGGCGATAGGAGGGGCGTCCGAGCGGCGTGGCGTCATTTCGACCTGCAATTATGTTGCCCGTCGCTTTGGTGTGCGCTCGGCCATGCCCACCGCGCTGGCGAAAAAGCTCTGTCCGCCGCTGGTGCTGTTGCCGGGAAGGATGGCGCTCTACAAGGATATTTCCCGCCAGTTGAGAGCCATTTTCCATCGCTATACCGATCAGGTGGAGCCCTTGTCGCTGGATGAGGCTTATCTCGATGTGACCCACAGTCGCTGTTGTGGCGGCAGTGCCACCCTGATGGCCCGGGAGATCCGTCATGCCATCGTCACCGAACTGGGACTGACCGCTTCGGCTGGGGTAGCGCCAAACAAGTTTCTGGCCAAGCTCGCCTCGGAACAGCGCAAACCAGATGGTCTGTTCATTATCCGCCCTGACGAGGTGGAGGCGTTTACCTGCCTGCTTCCTCTTGGCAAGTTGCCCGGCGTCGGGCGCAAGACGGCAGAACGGCTGGAGGCGCAAGGTCTGTTCACTTGTGAGGATGCCCGCGCCCTGGCGCCTGAGGAGTTGCAAAGCCGGTTTGGCAAGCTGGGAGAGATGCTGACGAGCCGCATCTGGGGTCTGGATGAAGAGCCGGTGCAGGCACAGCGGATCCGCAAGACGGTGGGCGTGGAAACCACACTGGCAAGCGATCTCTGTGATGAATTGGCCTGCATGGAGGTGCTAAATCGACTGTTGCCCGAGCTGGAGCGCCGCTTCCAGCAGGTCTGCCCGGCAGAACAGCTCATGGGGCAGGGGATCAAGCTCAAATTTGCCGATTTTCACCAGACAACAGTTTATCGCAGTCAGGGAGGATATCAGGCCGAGTTGTTTATACCCTTATTAAAAGAGGGGTTGCTGCGTTCGCAAGGGCGATCGGTGCGTCTACTGGGGTTGGTGGTAGGTTTGCCGAAAGAGGGAGAAGTTAACCAACTATCGCTGGATTTGCTCTGAGATAGTTAAGTTTTTGTTTATAAAGTCGATAAACTATCCATATCGCTATGACGTTAGGAATATTGGCATGAGTGCTCTTTCTGTCCAGGGTCGGATCACCCTGATTGCCGGTTGTTGTTTGTTGGTTACCGCTGCCGCTCTGGTTGCTTCGTCTCTTTACAATGCCAACAAGATGCAGGAGCAAGTGCGACAAGCAACAATGCACGAGGCACAGCAATCGGCAGAAAACTGGATGAAAGCGATGGGTGCGGAGCAGGCTGCCAAGGTGACCAGTTATCTGGACGAGGCCTATTTCCGGGCGACTCTGCTCGCTGAAAATGTGCTGTTCCAGCGCAAGAATGCGGCAGACAACTTTGTTCACTCCGAGGCGCTACGTGGCGCCATCAACCAGCAGTTGCACGATGCCGCGGCCTCTTCCACCAATCTGCTCGGCGTTTACGCGGTGTTTGAACCCGATCAGCTTGACGGGGAGGACAGCAACTATCAGGGTTCCAACGATATTGGCTCCAATGATAAAGGGCGTTTCTCAACCTATTGGGCCTATGACAACGGCAAGCTGGTACCTGAAGTGCAGAACGAGGATGTGCTGGCTGACGAAACACCGACCGCATCTGGTGGCGTTGAAAACGAGTGGTATCGTTGCAGCATTCGTACCAAGGCGCTCTGCCTGCTTGAACCATATCTGGATGATGTCGGCGATAAAAAGGTTCTGATCACTTCAGTAAGCACCCCCCTGCTGGATAACGGCAACTTGCTGGGGATGGTTGGCGTCGATATATCTTTGACTGCGTTGCAAAATCTGGTTTCTGCGATGGACAAGGAGCTCTATGACGGCAAAGGCAGGATTTTGCTGGTCAGCCATGAAGGGCGTGTGGCTGGGGCTGATCAATTCGATGTCACTCTGGGGCGAGCGCTGGATCAGAAGTATCAGGGGCTGGCTGCTGACCTGAAAGGGTGGCTCAACCAAGGGCAGGAGCTGAGCCGCTGGAGCAGCGACGGCTCCATACTGCAAACTTTTGTCCCCGTGACCATGCGCGGAACCGATCGCAAGTGGGGCATCTATATCGAATTGCCCCGAGCCGTGGTGCTGGCATCGGCCCAGCAGCTGCAAGAGGATCTCGCCAGTGAATCGAGCCGCAGCGTCGCCACCCAGCTTGGAATTGGCGCGCTTATCTCCTTGCTGGCCTTGAGCTTTATCTGGCTGATGGCCCGTCAAATCGTTGCTCCCATCCGTGCCGTGGTTGCCCGACTCAAGGATATTGCCACTGGTGAAGGGGACTTGACCCAACGCATCGAAATCCATCGTCAGGATGAGATCGGCGAGCTGGCCAAGTGGTTCAACAGCTTCCTCAACAAACTGCAATCGACCATCAGTCAGGTCATTGCCACGGTAGAAGGAACGCGTACCAGTGCCGAGCAGGCGGCGCATGTCGCCGAGCGCACCAGCACCGGCATGCAGACCCAGTATCAGGAGGTCGATCTGGTCGCTACTGCCTTTGAAGAGCTCAGTGCAACGGCTCTGCAGGTTTCCGGCAACGCCTCCTCGGCGGTTGCTGCGGCCAATGAAACCGACGCTGCCGCACAAGAGGGCAAATATGTGGTGGCTGATACCCAAGAAGCGATGCGCAAGCTGATGGCAATTATCAACAATGCGCTGCCGGTGGTTGAGCGGCTCTCCGCCAACAGTGACAACATCAACGATATTCTCACCGTGATCCAGGGGATTGCGGAGCAGACCAACTTGCTGGCGCTGAATGCGGCCATCGAGGCTGCTCGGGCCGGTGAACAGGGCCGTGGTTTTGCTGTTGTGGCGGACGAGGTGCGCAATCTGGCGGGCCGTACCCAGAATGCGATTGTGGAGATCCAGAAATTGATCAGCGAGCTGCAGTCCGGCACCGGAGCCGTGGTCAAGGCGATCCACGATGGTCATGGCCAGGCTGACCAGACGCTGGGCAAGGTCGATCTCTCGGTGCGGGTGCTGGAGCAGATCATCCAGTCGGTCTCCACCATCCACCAGATGAACGAGCAGATTGCCCGGGCAGCGCAGGAGCAAAGCCGGGTAGCTGACGAGATCAATCGCAACGTCAGCAACATTCGCGATGTGAGCCACACCATTCGCGCCGAGGCGGCGACTTCCGCCGAAAACGGTCGTGAGTTGTCGGCACTGGCCGACAAGCAGCAGCAACTGGTGGGTCAGTTCAAGGTGTAGGGGAATGAAAAAAGGCGCCATCCGACAGGAGGCGCCAAACACATTCAGATGACAGACTGGGTCAAATCGATAAGATTTAAACCCCTCTTCCCGCAGAGGAAGAAACACAACACCACAATCACAGTCGAACGACTCACGAAAAACCCATGCAAACCAACATGTAGTAGAAAATGTGAGCCATATGGCGACTGATTGCTGGGCGAATTATGTTTATTCACTGGTCGACCCGCAACCGACAAATTATAATGCGCCCCATTAGAAAAACTCATCGTCGGCTGGTGTCATGTCTCGTCGTTTACCCCCGCTCAATGCCCTCAAGGCGTTCGAAGCTGCGGCTCGTCACTTAAGCTTTACCCGGGCTGCGGAAGAGCTGTTCGTTACCCAGGCTGCCATCAGTCATCAGATCAAGGCGCTGGAGGAGTATCTTGGCATCAAGCTGTTCCGCCGCAAGAACCGCTCTCTGCTGTTGACGGAAGAGGGGCAGGGCTACTTCCTCGATATCAAGGATATCTTCGCCTCCATTTCGGAAGCGACCGACAAGCTGCTGGCGCGCAGCGCCAAAGGGGCGCTGACGGTGAGCCTGCAGCCGAGTTTTGCCATCCAGTGGCTGGTGCCGCGGCTGGTGAAGTTCAGCGAGCGCCATCCCGACATCGATGTGCGGATCAAGGCGGTCGATCTGGATGAAGGCTCCCTGACCGATGATGTTGATGTGGCGATCTACTACGGCCGCGGCAACTGGCCGGGTCTGCGCTCGGACAAGCTTCACACCGAATACCTGATCCCCGTCTGCTCCCCCTTGCTGCTGACTGGCCCGAAGCCACTGCGCACTCCGCAGGATCTGACCTTGCACACTCTGTTGCACGACACTTCCCGCCGCGACTGGAAGGCGTGGTTCCGCCAGCTCGATATCGATGCGCCCAACGTCAATCAGGGCCCCATCTTCAGCCACTCCACCATGGTGATCCAGGCGGCGATCCACGGTCAGGGAGTGGCACTTGGCCACAGCGTGCTGGCTCAGCCCGAGATTGAGGCTGGCCGCCTCATCTGTCCGTTCGAGCAGGTGCTGGTGAGCAAAAATGCCTTCTATCTGGTTTGTCAGGAGCAGCAGTCTGATCAGGGCAAGATCGTAGCCTTTCGCGACTGGATGCTGGAGCTGGTGGAGCAGGAAGAGGCCCGCCGCAGAGCGCGACTCGCCGATGCATGAGGTGATCCGTGAGGGGGCAGTTGATGCCCCCGTTCGCATTTTATTGGCACATGGTGCCGGCGCCGGAATGGAACATACCTTTCTCGCCGAGCTGTCGCGCCTGCTGGCCGGGCCGGATATCGAGGTGGTGCGCTTCAACTTTCCCTATATGAGCAAGCGAGCTCTGGATGGCAAGCGTCGCCCGCCAGACCGACAACCCGTCTTGCTTGCCCACTGGCGCGAGGTGGTGCGGGAATTTGCCCATCCCCGGCTGTTTCTGGCTGGCAAGTCGATGGGAGGGCGGATGGCGGCCGAGATCAGTGACGAGATCTATTGCGAGATGAATGCTGCAGGTTTGCTCATTCTCGGGTATCCTTTCCACCCCCCGGCCAGGCCCGACCGTTGGCGGGGTGAGGTACTCAAGCAGATCAAGACGCCGACCCTGCTGCTGCAAGGGGAGCGCGACACTTTCGGTTCTCGCGTCGAACTGGCCGATTTTCCTTTCTCATCCGCCGTATCGGTCCATTGGCTGACCGATGGTGATCATGGTTTCAAGCCGAGAAAGAGCAGTGGTCTTTGCGAGCAGGATAATCTGCAACAGGCGGCCAGCCGGATACGGCAATTCGTTGGTGCCTTGCCGGCGCCGGTTTGACGCGTCGGGGAATCACAGAAGGAGAGTCAGGATGAGTATCCATCGACACTGGCTGGTGCTGGCCGGTTTTTTCGGGCTGACGGCAACCATGCTGGGGGCTTACGGCGCCCACGGACTGGCCGCTACCGGCATTGCTCCCGAGCGTCTGGTGGCCTTTAATACCGCCGTGCAGTATCAGTTTTTTCACGCATTGGCCCTGTTTGTACTGGGTTGGTGCGGGGTGCGTAGCAAGGTGATTACCGTTGCCGGCACCTCATTTGTGCTGGGGATCCTGGGATTCTCCGGCAGTATTTACGCCATGGTGCTGCTTGGCAGCAAGGGGCTGGGGCTCATTACCCCGGCCGGTGGCCTCTGTTTTATGTTGGGATGGGCGGCTCTTATCTGGGCTGGCTGTCGTCTTGGAGGAAAAAATGAATAATCTGCTGCTTTATTGCCGCCCCGGTTTTGAGAAAGAGGCGGCTGCAGAGATCACCGAGCGTGCCGGTAACATGCAGTGCTACGGTTTCGCCCGGGTCAAGGACGACAGTGGTTATGTGATATTCGAACTGTATGACGAGGAGCAGGCGGATCTGCTGGCTCGCAAGCTGCCGTTCCGCGAGCTTATTTTTATCCGTCAGATGCTGGTGGTCACCCACGATCTGAAGGATCTGGATGTTGCGGATCGGATCACCCCCATCATCGACGCTGTTCGCGAATACACCATTTGTGGCGATTTGCGGGTAGAGACCGCTGACACCAACGAAGCGAAAGAGCTGTCGGCCTTCTGCCGCAAGTTCACTGTGCCGCTGCGTCAGGCGCTGCGCAACAACGAGATCCTCACCAAGAAGGAGACGCCGAACCGCCCGGTGTTCCACGCCTTCTTCATGGCCAATGATCACGTGCTTCTGGGTTACTCCTACTCCTTCAACAACTCCGGATTCCACATGGGGATCCCGCGTCTGCGCTTCCCGGCCGATGCGCCGAGCCGCTCCAGCCTCAAGCTGGAAGAGGCGTTTTACGTGTTCGTGCCGCGAGAAGAGTGGGATACGCGTCTCTGCTCCGGCCTGAAGGCGGTGGATCTGGGCGCCTGCCCGGGTGGCTGGACCTATCAGCTGGTGCGCCGTGGCATGATGGTGACGGCGGTCGACAACGGCATGATGGCGCAATCTCTGATGGATACCGGTCAGGTCAAACATGTGCGCGATGACGGCTTTGTCTGGCGTCCGAGCAAGAAGAACACCTACTGGCTGGTGTGCGACATGGTCGATAAACCGGCGCGTGTCGTTCACATGATTGCGGACTGGTTCCGGGAGAATGATTGCCAGGAGGCGATGTTCAACCTCAAGCTGCCGATGAAGAAGCGTTATGCCGAATCGGTGCACAATATCGAGGTATTGCGTGAGATGCTCAAGGAGATCGACAACGCGTTCGTGATCCAGGCCAAGCAGCTCTACCACGATCGTGAAGAGATCACCGTGCATGTCTACAACAAGTACTGGGTTTCCAAGCTGCAGCCCAAGGTCTGATAGACAGAGCGCACATCCGAGATAGTAAAAGACCGGCGAGGAAACTCACCGGTCTTTTACTATCTGGCACTGGCTAGAAGCGATAATCGACGCGCAGGGAGGATTCGTCATTGGTTACTTTCAGCTCGATCTCGAGGGGAATGCTCTTGTCGACCGGATTGAGTTGCAGCTTTACCCCGTTGCCTCTCAGTTTGATCGCCGTATTCATGGTGCCGGTTCTGAACTTGACCTTGGGTTTGTAGCGTTCGAAAGAGAGGCTGACACCCTTTTCCAGAGTGAGATTGAGCTGCGGGTAGGAGGTGATCTGCTGGTTGCCGTAGTTGTCGGTGGTGACTTCGATGCTGAACGAGAGCGGTTTGGGAGCTTTGAGCAGATCGTTGGTATCCAACGTAGAGCGCCACACTTCGCGACTGGTCAGTGCCTGCTGGCGCGGGAGCATGGCCCCCGGATTGGTGCTGTTTTCCAATGCGACAGCCCGGTCAGTCAAAAGCAACAACCCTGTCAAAAATACCATTCCGGTAGTACGCATCGGAGACCCTCCCTGTCGCCTCTTCATTGAACATAGACGGCAATGTCCGGCTGGGTAAGGGGGTTGTGCATATAAAAAAGGGAGCCGAAGCTCCCTTTTTAAATCAATGAATTAACTCACAGTCGATCGATGATGGCCTGAGTAAATTCGCTGGTGGAGGCGCTACCACCCAGATCCCGGGTAACCCGATCACCGGATTCGATGGTGGCGCGTACCGCCTCGCGGATCCGCTCTGCTTTATCCTGCATGCCGAGGTACTCCAGCATCTGGATGGAGGCGAGGATCACTGAGGTCGGGTTGGCGATATTCTTGCCTGCGATATCCGGCGCCGAGCCGTGCACCGCTTCGAAGATGGCGGCACCATCGCCGATGTTGGCACCCGGCGCCATGCCGAGACCGCCAACCAGACCTGCGCACAAATCCGAGAGAATGTCGCCAAACAGGTTGGTGGTGACCATCACATCGAAGCGCTCCGGATACATCACCAGATTCATGCAGGCGGCATCGACGATCATCTCTTCGCTCTGGATATCCGGGTAGTGGCTGGCGATTTCACGAGCCACTTCGAGGAACAGGCCGGAGGTTGACTTGAGGATGTTGGCCTTGTGGATGATGGTGACCTTCTTGCGCCCTTCCTGTCGGGCCAGCTCGAAGGCGAATTTGACGATGCGCTCGGCTCCTTCGCGGGTGATGATGCTCATCGCCTCGGCGCTCTTGTTGTCATCGCTGCGTTTCTGGCCAGCGCCCGAGTACATCCCTTCGGTATTCTCGCGCACCGTGATGATGTCGATATTTTCGTAACGGCTCTTGGTACCCTTGAAGGAGATGACCGGGCGCACGTTGGCGTAGAGGTTGAATTTCTTGCGCAGGGATACGTTGATGGAGGTAAAACCGCCGCCAACCGGAGTGGTGAGCGGACCTTTCAGGGTGACCTTGTTCTTCTCGATCAGATCCAGCGTCGCCTGTGGCAGCAGTTCGCCATGTTTTTCAAGGGCAACCAGACCCGCATCTGCATACTCATATTCGAAATCACAGCCTGCGTGGGTCAGGATCTGGATGGCTGATTCGATGATGCTGGGGCCAATGCCGTCGCCCGGGATAACGGTAATTGTTCTTTTGGACATGAGAGGGTTCCACTTCCAGGGTATAGGGGAGGATGGGGCTGCTTTATATCATTTACTTAGCAATCCAACCACATTCCTTTACATTCTACTCATTTTCATCAACGGTGAGGGTGAGTCTCGTCATGGTTCGCGTCCTTGCCTGCATTTTTGTTCGAGCGTTATTCGGGCTGGGGCGGGTAACGGATGTCCCGCAGGTTGAATCCTAGCGGAATATCCTGTTGCAACCGCACCAATCGCTGGGCCAGCAGCGCCTCTTCCCTGTGCTGACGCAGCTTGAGCAGCGCTTTCGCTGCCTCTTCCTGCTCGCTGGCAGCTAGCATGGCGGCCAGATCGCCATATTGCTGCAGCAGCTGGGTAGCGGTCTTGGGGCCAATCCCCGGAACACCCTTGATATTGGAGCCCCCGATACCGGTCAGCGCCCAGAAATCGACCAGTTGTGTCGGCGCAACCCTGTATTGCTGTTCGACAAAGGCGGCATCCAGCCAGCGCTTGTTGAAGTAGTCGCGGATCTGGATCTGCGGGCAGATAAGTTGGCAGAACCCCTTGTCGGTGGAGATGATGGTAGCTCTTGCCCCGTGTTGGGCAATGCCACATGCAAGGGTGGCGATGAGATCGTCTGCTTCATCGGTTTCTGAAAGCAGGGAGTCGATGCCGCACTCCCAGAAGGCATCTTGCAGTGTACCCAGCCCTTCGCGCAGCTCCGGTGGCATGGGTGTGCGTCCCTCCTTGTAGGCCGGATAGATCTCCTTGCGCCAGCTATGCACCTCGCCATCAAACATGGCGATGACATGGGTTGGTTCGCTATTGGTCAGCAACTTGCGGCAGGTATTGACGAGGTTGGCGCGGGTGGCGACCAGCGCCTGGGCAGGAGTCAGTGCCTGCTGCGATTGTACCGCATGCAGACGACGGATGAGGTTGAGGGCATCGATGATAAGCAGGTGTGGCCTTGGATTTGACATGGGGCACTCTTGGCAGTCGGAACGCCCCATTGTAACAAACCAGCGGGCCTGATGGGGGATTGATGGTCGCTGGCAGTTGAGTGGCAAATAGAGAGGGGCGCATTGCGCCCCTCGATTTACCTGTTGTCCCCGTCAGCGTACGATTTCGTAGCAAGGCACATACTGACTGCCCGGCAGCTTCATCCGTTGCTGCTTGACGAAGCTCTCCAGCAGCTTGTCCATCAGGTGCATCAGCTCCTTGTCGCCGTGCAGCTTGAAGGGGCCTTTCTTCTCGATGGCGCGAATGCCACCCTCTTTCACGTTGCCCGCGACGATGCCGGAGAAGGCTCGACGCAGGTTGGCCGCCAGCAGTTGGGGTGGCTGGTTGCGGTGCAGGTCAAGACTGGCCATGTTGGCGTGATCCGGCTCGAAGGGGAGCTGGAATTCCGGCTCAATTTTGAGCGACCAGTTGAAGGAGTAGGCATCGCCGACCGATTTGCGGTATTCGCGAATTTTCGGCATCGCCTCTTTCATCACCCGCGCCACTTCCGGTGCATCGCCGACGATGATCCGGTAGAGACGGGTGGCCGGTTCGCCGAGGGTCGCCTTGACGAAGTCGTCGATGGCACGGAAGTAGTCCGCACTCTCTTTCGGGCCGGTCAGGATGATGGGCATCGGCTGGCGTTCGTTGGCCGGGTTCATCATGATGCCGAGCAGATAGAGCAGCTCTTCTGCCGTACCTACTCCGCCCGGGAAGATGATGATGCCGTGGCCGAGGCGCACGAAGGCTTCCAGTCGCTTCTCGATATCCGGCAGTATCACCAGCTCGTTGACGATGGGGTTGGGCGGCTCGGCCGCGATGATGGAGGGTTCGGTCAGGCCGATGTAACGGCCGTTGCGTACCCGCTGCTTGGCGTGACCGACTGCAGCGCCCTTCATCGGGCCTTCCATGGCGCCCGGGCCACAGCCGGTACAGATGTTGAGCTCGCGTAGACCCAGCTCGTTGCCGACTGCCCGGGTGTACTGGTATTCGATCTCGTTGATGGAGTGGCCGCCCCAGCAGACGATCAGGTTGGGATCGGCGCCGGGCTGGATCACCTTGGCATTGCGCAGGATGGCAAAGACCACGTTGGAGATGTGGGTTGAATTGGTCAGATTGACCTGACGGTTCGATTCGAGCTGGTTGGAGACATAAAGGATGTCGCGCAGCACCGAGAAGAGGTGCTCCTGAATGCCGCGAATGATCTCGCCATCGACGAAGGCGTGTTCCGGCGCGTTGAACAGCTCGAGTTTGACCCCGCGCTCGCGCCGGATCACGTGAATATCAAACGATTTGAAACGCTCAAGTATCTCTTTGGAGCTATCGGTGTGGCTGCCAGAGTTGAGCACCGCCAGCGAACAGTTGCGAAACAGCTGATAGATATCGCTGGAGGCTGTCTGCTTGAGGCGATCGACCTCAAGCTGTGACAGCAAATCCATGCTGCCGACCGGATTTATATGCGTAATCATAGGGTTCCCCTTTACTCATCTTGTTATCGTTGTGCTTTTCCCTGGGGAGAAAAGGGGATGCCTTCTTGCATCCCCTGACTTCGATAGTAGTGGTAACTGAGGGGGGAGGGAAATAGGGGGACGACTGTTCGCTGTTTTTTTGACCGCTCGTCAGGCCAGAGTCACTTGATCCCGACCGGTATGCTTGGAGTGGTAGAGCGCCTTGTCCGCCCGCTCGAACACATCGGACGGGTTGTCCCCCTCCTTGAACAGGGTGGCGCCGATGGAGATGGTGATCTCCACCTTGGCATCCCGAAAGCGGAACGGAATGCTCTTGATGGTCTGGCGCAATGTTTCAAGGGGCTTCTGGAACTTGTCCGGATTGATGTTGGGCAGCAGCACCACAAACTCCTCGCCGCCGAAACGGGCGATGAAGTCGGTGTCACGCAGAGCACTTTGCAGCGCCTTGGCAACCACTTTCAGCGCCTTGTCGCCCGCCATGTGACCGTAGTTGTCATTGATGTTCTTGAAGTGATCGATGTCGATAATGGCCATGCAGAGCGGCGTGCGATAGCGAAGCCAGCGTTTGTACTCCTGCTCCAGCCGTTCGTCGAGGGCTGCCCGGTTGTGCACCTGGGTCAGGCTGTCGAGGAACAGCTTGTGCTTCTGGATGGTGAGCCGCTTCTTGTACTCGGCGGTCTCCTCCTTCATCAACCTGAGCTTGGACTCCATGGTGGAGAGGCGGGTGAGCAGATGGCGCTCCCTTGCCGCTGTGTTTTCGCGCTCCTGCAACAGCTGGTTTATGGCCCCCATATGGCCGGAAATTGCCTCTTTGAGTGCATCGAGAGTGTTGTGGCTGGCCAATGTCTGATCGATGGCCTGCAACTCGTTCACCAGCGCCTCGCGGGTCTCTTTGGTTTCGTTGTGCAGGGCGCGCCCTTCATCCAGCGACTCGGTAAAACCGACGTGAACGGCGGAAAGGCTTTCGTTGAGGGTGCTCAGGAAGGCGCGGGAGGCTTTACGCTCTTCACGGGTGCCCTCAATGATGAGTTCGATCACCTGCAGACTGGTTTCGGCCAGCAGGGCCGGGTTGATCCCGATCAGCAGCTGGCGGCGAATGTCACTCAGGCTCTCGCCGATGGAACCTGCAAAATCGAGCTCGGTGATGAGACGCTGCAACTCGTCGGCAAGACGGACATGCTCCTTGAGATCGAAGGCATCGTTTTCTGCCTGGGGCTCGCCGGGGTTCGCTTCACTCTCGGCTGTGGATTGCTCCGGATTGACCTGCAGAGGCTGGCTTGGCAGCAGCTGGATCTTGATGGCCTGCTGGTAGAACTCCAGCAGCCGGATCACCTTCTTCTGATGGTCGGCAATGCCGTAGCCGGCGGGGCTGGCCAAAAACTCCTTGAGGGATTTGCGGGTCTCTTCCGGGAAGCCTTTGATGGTCTTGAGCTGCCTAGAGCCCAGATCGATGGCGGCCTGAGTCAGGGTCATCGACTCTTCGATGGCATTGCTGTGCTGTTGCAGCAGTTTTTCGATAGCCAGCAGATCGGCGTCAAGGGCGGTGAAAGCGGGATTATTATCGAGTTTCTGCTTGAGTTTGGCGAAGCGGTTGTCCAGCTCTCGGTCGAAACCACGGCAGGAGAGCATCAGCTTGTTGATAAACTGAATGCCGCGAGCACGCTCGGCATCGGAGAATGAGAGTACTCCGTCGAGTTCCAGCTGTTTCTGCTGAAGGGATTCCCTTAGCCTTGCCAATTGTCCTGCTACGGCAGCGATGTCATTCATTATCAGGTCGCCCTGTTGTCATTATTGTTTTTCGTGTCAGATAGCAACAGTGACCGAACCCGTTATCGAGCCTCGTCTGTTATCTATTTTACGGTTGTGGGCCGGTGTCTTGCTTCCTTGCAAGCTGGTGCCAATTAACCCATTGCTTTTCATGAGAAGAATTGACTTTTACCAGTCCCTTGTCAATTGCCATCAGGGCGCATTGCCACACATCCCCATTAAAAAATGCTGCCTGTTGGCAATCGATGGCGGCCAGCTCCAGCCAGACGTTTTGCTGGTGTTTTTCACTGAGCTGAATGGCTCCCGACAAGGCGAGATAACAGAGGTCAAACAGGCCATGGTGATCGAGTGCGGTCGCCGCTTTCGGCAGGAAGGGGTGGCTGACGATGCCAAGGCTGACCTGGCGATCGATGGGGTAGTCGCAGGGGAAGGCGGCGATGGCGATCAGCAGATCGCCGGCCAACTGATGCAGATTGGCCACATGCCGCTGCGGTACCACATAGAGCAGGTGCCCTTCGCGCAAATCGTAGATGCGGCCATCCTGCGGGGTCAGAGTCTCGATATAGGCGCCAAAGGCTTGTTCAATCTCGCTGCTGGCCTGATAGCCATGCCGCTCCCGCACATTGAGCAGGAAAGGGACCCTGAACAGCAGGTAGTGCAGCTTGTCGTCAAATTCGCTGGTGGGCTCTTCGCTCAGATACCAGCGATCCGATTTGAGCTGGCGTTTGGCCATCTCCCGTGGCCAGCGGTTCATCAGGCGCTGCCAGTTGGCCAAACCCGAACGGGGCTCTACCAGCAGGGCTTCACCGGTGCGCTTGGCCTGCAGCCGGGCGGTGCGCAGCTTGAGCCAGAGGGTAAAGAAGAGATAGATAAAAAGGGCGAGCAGCAGGCTGGTGGTGATGCTCGACCAGAGATAGCGCTCCTGCTGGTGCTGACTCTGGCTTAGTTGCTGCTCCAGCTCCTTGATGTGCTGCACCCGTTCGACGTGGACATAGTTGTCACGGATCGCCGCCTGCTCCTGGGCGATCTCCTGCTGGCGCACCTCCTCACCCAGTCGGTGGAAGCGCTTGTAGCTGTCCAGCGCCTGGCGCAGGAATCCTTTCTGTTCGTAGGCCAGCGAGAGCAGGCGGAACACTTCGTACTGGCGGCGGGTATCGCCGATCTGGTCGGCCAGTGCCCGGGCATTCTCCAGCTGCAGGATGGCGATGGCAGCTTCCTGCTTTTTCAGATAGAGCTCGCCGAGCAGCAGCAGGGTATCGATAAGCGGCTCTTTGGCATCGTTCAGCTCATGGGACTGGCGTGCCGCATTGAGGTAGTTGCTGGCCAGCGAGAGGTTGCCGCTTTGCAGGTAGGTCTTGCCTATCTCGTACTTGAGTAGGGAGGACTGTGGCCGGTTGCTCCCTTCATCGATGAGGTCGAGGGCATTGAAGAAGTAGACCAGCGCCAGATTGAGATCACCCTGATCCCGGTTGAGGCGCGCCAGCACGATGAGCGAGTCGCACAGCAGGGAGGGGTTACCGATGGAGTGGAAGTAGTTGGCCGCTTCATTGGCATACTGGAGCGCTTTCTGGGGCTCCTGCTCCTGCTGGTAGAGCTTGACGATCTGGTTGGAGAGCAGGCCGAGGAAGAGCGGATCGTTGAGATTTCTCGCCTGCTGCTGGGCATCGATATATTCGCCAAGGGCCAGTTGGGGTTGCTGCAGGGCGCGATAGAGATCGCCGCTGATGGCGCTGACCCAGGCGCTGGCCAGCGGATAGCCCGCTTTGGCTGCCCAGTTGCGCGCCTCGGCCAGATGGACTTTGGCATCCTCGAGCTGCTGATTGTCGATGTCATAGCTGGTGTGCAGCAGCCGGCTGTAGATCTGCAGCTGGCTCTGCTTGAGGTTGGGTGCTGTCAGCTGCTCCTCAAGCTCGCTGAGCAAAGGGCGACTGCTGCTCTGGCTGTCAGGCTTGAGCAGCTGGCTGCGGATCTTGAGATAGAGGCCGTGCGCCTTGAGCTCTGGCAGATTCTCCTTGTCAGCCAGAACCATCGCCTTGTCGAGCGCCTGCTGGGTAGCCTGATACTGGCCCAGCTGCAACAGGCACTCCCCCTTGAGCAGATAGGCGCCGACGGACTGGGCGATGGTGCTGTAGTTCAGGATCGGCTCGCGATAGCCGAACTCCTGCCGGTTGCTGATGATCTGCTGGGGATTGTTGGCTGCGCGCGTCAGGAAGGCAGAGGTGATCTGGACGCATCTGGCGGGATCGGTCTGAACCAGCGACTGAGCCTGCTGGAGGTCGACAGAGAGCTGCTCCTTGTCCAGATCCAGATTCGGAGCGGACAGGGAAGACATCATCATGGCCAGAAAAAACAGTTGATTCATTGGATTAAGGACGGCACAGGGGTGAGGGCATGTTATCCAACGCCCCCCTGTGCGTCCAGAGTTTACTCATGCTTCCCTTGCAGATAAGAAGAGGGCGTCCAACCGACGCCCTCTCTTTTGTCATATCACCCGTTTTACTGACGGATAAGCCGCAGATTGGCGGGCACCGCCTCGAAATCGGAGCGGAACGGGTTGATGTCGAGGCCGCCGCGACGGGTGTAGCGGGCATAGACGGTGAGCTGCTCCGGCTGGCAGTAGTGCTTGAGGTCGATGAAGATGCGCTCGATGCACTGCTCGTGGAACTCGTTGTGCTGACGGAACGAGATGAGGTAGCGCAGCAGCTTCTCCCGATCCAGTTTCGGCCCCTTGTAGCGGATCACCACAGAGCCCCAGTCCGGCTGGCTGGTGACCAGACAGTTGGATTTGAGCAGGTGGCTGTGCAGGGTCTCCTCGACCAGCTCGCTGCTGGCGGCGCCCTGCAGCAGGTCGGCATCAAACTCGTAGTTATCGACCTCGATATCCAGCTCGTCGATGCACTCGCCGGGCAGGGTGGCGATCTGGTGCGGGGCGCGATCGAGCGGGAACAGGGTCACCTTGACCGGCTCGCCGGCGCAGGCGCCGAGATCTTGCTCCAGCATGGCCGCCACCGCATCGATGGAGTCACAGCGGGTCTGGTTGAAGGAGTTGAGGTAGAGCTTGAACGATTTGGACTCGATAAGATTCGGGCTGGTCGCGGGAATGGTCACTTCGCCCACGGCCACCATCGGCTTGCCCTTGCTGTTGAGCCAGGAGAGCTCATAGAGCGTCCAGACATCGCAACCGGTAAAGGGGAGGGCGTCACCAAGTTTCAGGTCATCCCGGTTCAGGCTGCGGGGAACCGGTTGCAGCAGGGAGGGGGTGTACTGGCTGATGTAGTCGGCTTGCTGGCCCAGGCTCAAGCCCTTGAGGGCGCTGGCGCCGGCGTATCTATCTTGTTTGCTCACAGGTTTGCTCACCTAATGTGTTCATCATGATTGGGAGGAAGCGGGCCATTGCATGGCCAGAGCGTGCTCGCAGCCTTGCCAGCGGGGATAACCCCGAGATGCAGCGGGGCGCTGGCAACCTTGTCTGTCACCCGGTTTGATGGTGCAATAGCGGACTTTGCCAGCAATTGTGGGGATTTTCGATGTCGGATCAAGTTTTGTCTGCCCTGAAGCACTTTTTTACCCGCTGGCAGCGTGACGGCGAGGCCAGACGAGGCTTGCCCCTGTGCCAGTGGGAGTCGGAGTGGCGCTCCCCCTGTCAGCTTGGCGAGCCGGTCGACGGTCAGATCAGCTGGCGTCCCCATCTGCGCAGCGAGCCCGGCGATTTCACCGCCATGAATGAGGCGCTGGAGATGCAGCTTCATCCTGCGGCGACCACCCTGTTTGGCCACTGGTTCAGCCGTCCTATCCCCTGCCTCTTCAAGGGGCTGCGTCTTGAGCTGATCCTGCCGTGGAACGACGCGGATCTCGACCTGCTCAAGGAGAACCTCATCGGTCATCTGTTGATGCTGCGCAAGCTCAAGCGCACCCCCTCGATCTTCCTTGCGACCACCCGCAACGAGATGACGCTTATCTCCCTTGATAACGAGAGTGGTCAGGTGTGGCTGGAGTGGCTCGACTCAGGCCGCCGGCTGCCGCTGGCCCCCTCCTTGCCGGCGTTTCTGGAGCGGCTGGAGACCCTGCCGCAATAGTGCTGTTCGAGCCACCACCGCTTGGCGGAACAGATCTCGAAACGAAATGCCGAAATGAATATCGAAACAAAAAGAGCCTTGCCATGCGGCAAGGCTCTTTTTATGGCGTCACGGGCAGGGTGTGCGCTTAATCCTTGAAATCCCAGGAGAGGTTGGAGACAAGGCGGCAGCTGTCGCACTTGAAGTCGAAGATCTCGTGCAGCGGTTCTGCCAGCGCCCACTCGCCACCACAGCTCGGGCAGGGGCGCGCCTTCTCCTCGGCCGCGCTCACGCCCCCCACCCGGTAGAGGTAGTAGTAGGTGGGGATGCCGGTCAGCACTTCCAGCCGTTTGGCGAGATCGCTGCCGCGCCGGTAGAGACGGCTACCCACTTCCCCAATCTCGTGCAGCGCCGCATGTTCGGCGATGGAGCCGTTCATCTGCAGCTGATCGCACGCCTCCCAATCCTCCTGCCACTTGATGATCTGCTTGTGATCGCCGTTGGCGATGGCTGGCACCTGATAGAGCGGGATAGGGGCGAAGTGGTCGCCGCAGCGCAGCGGTGAGCAGGTGTGCAGGAAGCTGGTATAGAGCATCATCCAGCTGGGGCGCTCGCCCTGTTGGCCGCAAGGATCTGTGCTGTCGGAGAGCAAATCCGCCCCCTGCAGATGGAGTTTGGGCGCCAGCAGCCCCGCCTGATTGAGCTGCTGCTCGGCCAGCTTTACCTGCTCGCTCTGGTTGTCCGGGTGGAGGCTGTCCTGCTCCGGGCAGACCACCCGGCTGACGAAATAGCCCTCGTGCATGCTGGTGGGAAACTCGCGGCCGAGGATCTGCCCCTGATAGCGCAGCATGTCCAGATAGTTGACGATGGCCCGCTCGGCGTCACCGAGGGAGGTGTTGCGGTAGCACTCAAAGCAGAGTTCGACGATATACATGGCTCAGTTTTTCCCCTGCTGGATGAGCAGGTCGGTCAGCCGATCCACTTTGCGTTCGAGACGATTGAGCTGTTCGGCAAGCTGCAGCAGGGTGGGCTCGGC
>NZ_CAWNWX010000111.1:0-64783 GCF_963878195.1 Aeromonas sp. HMWF016 | reverse complement strand
GAACCATGGCGTTGCCGATAAGGCTGCAAGCGGGCGAGTTACTCGATACGCACCACATCGGGGTGGGCGGCGCTGGCGGCTTCGTGATAGATATCGTCAAGCCAGCGCGGGATCTCATCCTCGGTCAGAAAGTCGGGAATAATCACATCGCGGATGCGCGAGTATTTGCGCTCGGGCAGGCTGACGTTAAACAGCAGCCACTGCTCCCCCTCCCGTTTTACGCCAACCAGTCGGCCAAAGACGCTGAATATCATCATGCCGTGCTCCTTCTCATGCTGTTGCCTTGCCGCGCTCTGTTATCCCGTTTTAATACGGAACCTGCCTGTGTGAGCAAGGCATAACGCGACCGCCACCATGGATTCCTGCTTCCGAGATACCTGCTTCCAAAATGCTCCCCTTGACCCGCGAGGGCCGCAACCCATCGCAGTTCAACAGGTTCTGAGTGGCCATGGTAAGCCAAACGAAACTGTCGAGGTGAGCCTTAACCTGATGTAACCATCAGAAACAACGCGTTTTATGACCGCTATCAAACTCTTCTTGCTCTGCGACCTTGCCGCCAACCGGACAGTGATCGGGCGCTGGCTGCTGGCCATCCTGTGGCTATGGCCGGGTGCAGGAACCCCTCAGATTGTTTCTCTGGTGCAACGCATAACCGATCGGCTGTTGCGCAGGTGGAACAATCAAGGGACGGTGCGGGCAGGGCCACAGGGGCGGGGAGGGAAAAGCAGGAGGTAAAACCCCCGGCTGGAGCGCTTTACATCAGGTGGTGCCATTTGGTGAAGGGAGTGGTCGATTTAACGGCAATGGGTGACTAGACTAGCTTGGTCTTCTTATGAGACCCATTAAATCTATTCACTGTTGACCATAACCGGAAGGATCCGAAATGAAAGCGATGACTGCAGCCCTTTTACTCCCCCTGTTTCCCCTTGTCGTTCAGGCGGGTGCGCCCGTGTGGATCACGATTGGGGCCGATAGCGGGGTTGAACTCAAGCAGGTCAATGCCAAGCTCTCCCCCCTGTTCAGTGCCAGCGGGGCGCCCATCCAGCTGGCCCAGATTGAGGCAAGCGAGCTTGGCTCCCTCTCGCACCTGATGCACGAAGGCCACCAGCGCTGCGGTGGCTATGTGGTGCACACAACCCTGGCCGATGCGCTGCAGAGCATGGCCCAGCCCCTCAGCCAAAACCTGTTCAGCGCAACGCCGTTGACCCAGGGGGCCAGTGTCAACCGGCTGCTGCCCCATCTGGATCAAGGCAATATCGCCAGCACCATCAGCAAGCTATCCGGTTGGCGCAACCGCTACTACACCACCACTACCGGCACGCAATCCGCCGACTGGGTGGCCAGCCAGTGGCAGAGCCTCGGCAGCACCCTGCCATGGGCCAGCGTCAGCCGGGTCAAACATAGCGGCTACCCGCAACAATCGGTGGTGCTGACCCTCAAGGGGAGCCGCTATCCGGACGAGGTGGTGGTGCTCGGCGGCCATCTCGATTCCACCGCAGGCTCGGCCCCCAACAGCAAGACGCTGGCCCCCGGCGCTGATGATGACGCCTCCGGCATCGCCACCCTGACCGAGGTGCTGCGGGTCATCGCCGAACAGGGCCGCCAGCCGGAGCGTACCCTGCAATTTATCGGCTATGCCGCAGAGGAGGTGGGTTTGCGGGGCTCCAAGGATATCGCCAGCCGCTACAAGGCGGCCAACACCAAGGTATTGGCCGCGCTCCAGCTGGACATGACCAACTACAAGGGCTCGGCGAACGACATCGTCTTTATGACCGACTACACCGACAAGGGGCTGACCGGCTATCTCACCCAGCTGATCGATGCCTACCTGCCGCAAGTCAGCTATGGCTATGACAGCTGTGGCTATGGTTGCTCGGATCACGCCTCCTGGCACAATCAGGGCTACCCCGCCGCCATGCCGTTCGAGTCACGCTTTAGCGAATACAACCCCAGGATCCACACGGCGCAGGATACGTTGCAAAACTCGGATCCCTCGGCTGGCCAGGCTCTCAAGTTTGCCCAGCTGGCGACCAGCTTCGCCGTTGAAATGGGCAAGATAAACTGAGTCACAGGCCGTTGCGCAAGCCAAAAGGAAGGAAGTTTCGACTTCCTTCCTTTTTTCTATCTTCTGTGCGGCTTTGCCCCCCCGCCATGCAAAAAGCCCCGAGAGCGGGGCTTTCGGGGAAGAGGAAAAACATCGACAAGGAATTACCAAGGCATTGGGGTCACACCTGAACCGGATCAGGCATCGACATAGAGCACCTGACCGCTAATAAAGCCATCGACGGAGCGCTCAAATGCCTTGCCGACCAAAGCGCCCGGCACCGGCTGGAAGCCCGGCATCATCTCGCCATATACGTCCCACGCCTCTTCCAGTACGGTCGGGTTGACCACATTGATGCGAATGCCACGGGGCAGCTCGTGGGCCACGCACTGGACAAAGGTATCGATGGCACCGCTGGTGGTGGCATCGGCAATGGCCAGCGGGATCGGCTTGATATTGAGGATGCCGGAGATCAGGGTGAAGGAGCCCCCCTGATTGATGTAGTTGAGGCCGACATTGACCAGATTGATCTGCCCCATTAGCTTGCTCTGGATGGTGGTTTGCCACTGCTCGTCGCTCATCTCGCCAAAGGGGGCGTATTCGCAATAGCCAGCGGTATTGACCACCGCATCGAAGGAACCCACGTTTTGGTAGAGCCGCTCGATGGACTCTCTGCTGGTGATATCCACCTGAAAATCACACCCCTCGCCGGAGCGGCTGGCGGTGATCACTTTGTGCTTGCCCAGACCACTGAGGGCGGCTTGCCCCATTTTCCCCTGAGCACCAATCAGAATGACAGTTTTCATCGTTAACCTCGCTTTGCTGGAAGAGCTGCAAGGTTAGAGAGCCACTGATACAATGTAAATCATGGGTGATTTGTATGTGATACAACTTAAATTGGTGAGGTAAGGGTGGAGAAGATCGATATCAGGCAGATGCGGGTGCTGGTGCTGCTGGTCAGATACAAGAGTGTGTCGCGGGTGGCCGAGCTGCTGGAGATCTCCCAGCAGGGGGTGAGCAGCCATCTGAAAAAGCTGCGCGATCTCTTTCCCGCCGAGCTGTTTATCCGCCAGAGCGCCGGGTTGCAGCCGACCGATTACGCCTGCGATCTGGCCGCCAGGTTCGAGCAGATCCTGGCCGACATCGACGGGGTCTTTGTGGCAGCTCCCTTCGATCCCGCCAGCAGCCAGCGCACCTTCAGGGTGATGGCCAACGAATATGCCCAGCTCGCCATTATCCCAAGGTTGGCGAGCGCCCTGCGCACTCAGGCGCCCTCCATCCGGCTCGATGTGGTGGACTTTCAGGCCGAACTGCATCTGGAGGCGCTGGCCAGCGGCGAGGTCGATCTGGTGATTGGTTTTGATGCCTATCTCGACCCGGGGTTGCTGCGCGCCACCCTGCGCCGGGATCACTACTGCTGTGTGCTGCGCCGCGACTCCCGATATCTTCCGGGCAACACCCCGCAGGATATGGCGGCTATCCCCTTTGTGCAGTTCGCCAACAGCGTCGGCAATTTCGAAGGGCAGATGAGCCCGCAGCAGGTCGCCAGCACGGCGGTGGCGACGCTCCCCTGTTACACCTCGCTGCAAGCCTTTATGTCGGTCAATGACGTGGCGGCCTGCATTCCGTCGGCCATCGCCGCCCTCGGGGATTTTCGCACCGTGGAACTGGCCGGGGCGCCGCAGCCGTTTGAGGTGGTGGTCGGCAGGCATCGCAAAAGTCAGGGCAATCTGGCCATCGAGTGGCTGGCCGAGGTGATCAAGGCCGCCACCCCGCTCGCTTCCGCCTGATCGCACAACATGCGTTTGGGCCGGTGAGGCCGGTTGAGGGAAAACCCTAATCCGGCCATCACCTGCCATCCTGTTCAGCCCCATCCCACCATTTCTCCTGCTCGGCCAATCCCTTGTAACCCAGTCGGGCGAGCGCTGCTCGCCCCTGCCTGCCAACCGCCGCTGCCAGCCCAGCCCTGATTTTTGCGCAGGTGAAACATTAATCTCTTAAAGCGTTACATAGGTGAAATAATTGGCCGCTGGCATGAGCGAACCCAAGGGAGAGGGGGGAGGCAAATCGTCCCCCCGATCACCAGATAACAGAGGCAAAAGAGGCAAGGGGAGTCTGCCCGAAGGCCAGTAGAGATAGGGTCTGCCGCCGATGGGCTGGTTGGCTGAAAAGCGCGTCCGGTGCGGGCTGGATACTCCCATGAAATATCTGGTTACACACTTCCCGCCCTATTGATTGAATAGTGATTGAATACCGGGAGACGGGATGTGAAGATGCGCGCCACTCGCCTCGGCGAGACCCCTATAACAAGCGACGGCGGTGAGGCTGGCGGCAGACGCTCCGGCCACCACCGCGGCGAAAACCGGGGCCGGGATGGCCTCATTTTGTGAGTTCAGGTTCCATGAAAAAACTGTTTCTGCTGTTGCCCGCTTTGCTGCTGACTGCTTGTGCAAGCAGCGTGACCTCTGTCGACAAGACCAGCCCGCAAGGGCGCAAAGTGGTTATTGGCCAGTTCCCGCCCAAGCCGGAGAACAACTGCACCCTCAAGCACAACGAAGAGATGCCGATGAACCTGCTGGAACGCTACAGCACCGCCGGCATGCTCAGCTCCTACATGAACAACAGTGAGGAGAGTCTCAAGGTCGCCGACGCCAAGCAGGCTAACTATGTCCACATCTATCTGCCGGCCCAGAAGATGCTGTTCGGGGTGATCGATCTCAACTACAACGACAAGCCGCGCATCACCTACTACGACTGCCAGTCCCTGAAAGGGCTGTAACCGGCAGATGCCCACAGGCCGCCATTGGCTGGCCGGGGAGGCAAGGGATGAATCGACAGGGGCGACCGGCGGGTCGCCCCTGCTGTTTTTGGTGCCGCCGATGGAGGCGGCGAAAGGGGAGTGCTACCCTGTCGGCCAGTTTGCATTGCCGGGTTGCCGCAAGAGTCGTTGCCGCACCCCCTTCACACGCTTGCCAGATAAAACAAGGAGTTGTCATGCGCATTGCCATGATTGGTCTGGGGGATATCGCCCAGAAAGCCTATCTGCCGCTGCTTGCCAGCGATGAGCGGATCACCCCGCTGCTCTGCACCCGCAATCCATCGGTGCTGGAGAAGCTGGCCCGTCAGTATCGGGTCGCCGAGTGCTTTACCGATGTGGCGGCCATGCTGGCCAGCCGTCCCGACGCCGTGATGATCCACGCCGCTACCGCGGTGCACCGCGAGCTGGCCGAGCAGTGCCTGCGCGCCGGCATCCCCACCTTTGTCGACAAGCCGCTGTGCGACAATCTGGCTGAAGCGGAGGCGCTGGCCAACCTCGCCATCGCGCAAAATTGCGCCCTCTTTACCGGCTTTAACCGCCGCTATCTGCCCGCCATGGCCGAGGCCCGCGCCCAGCCGCTCACCGAGCTTAACTGGCAGAAACACCGCTTCGCTCTGCCCGGCAAGGCGCGGGATTTTATGTTCGATGACTTTATCCATGTGCTCGACAGCCTCTGCTTCTATGGCGGCGTGCCGGACGGCGACTTTCATGCGGTCTTGCGCCCCTGTGCGCAAGACAAGAGTCTGCTGGCCGGGGTAAGCGTCAGCTGGCAGAGCGGCGATCGCGCCATCAGCGGCAGCATGAACCGCAGCGCCGGGATCACCGAGGAGCGCATCGATGCCTACGGCGACAATCTCTCTCTGCACCTTGAGAACTGCACCCGCGGCATCATCGCCCGCGACAAGCAGGCCGAGATGCTGGCCCCCAACGACTGGCAGCCGGTGCTGGCCCAGCGCGGCTTTGCCGCCATGCTGGAGCACTGGTATCAACAGATTGAGTTGGGCCGTGCCGATAGTGAGCTGATCGCCTCCTACCTGCATGGTCACCGGCTGGCGGAGCAGCTGGTGGCGCTGGCTGTTTAACGAATAGAGGTGGAACAATGACAACTACCATGCTGAGTGATATGACATCCTTGGTAGTTTTATTGCACTGGCAAGAATCATATTCCATATCGGACAGAATACTTGGTTCTTTGTTACACTCAAATTCATCTCAAGGTGAATAAAAGTTATTATTCGAGGCGGTGTTATGGGATGGGATATTACTTATCACCCAATCAGTAAAGAAGAAGTTCATTCAATTTATTTTAAAGGTCTGCAAGATCTTGAGCATTACAAGACCATTGCTTCGCAATTTGGAATGGATGATTTTTATACTGAACAATTAAAGTCAAGATTCGCAGAAGCGAGAACTATCGAAAAAGATTTGCCTTTTAACAAAGGTCATGCCTTTTATATAGCAATTATTTCTGGGTTTTTACGAAAACATCATTACCTCAGAGGAGCTGCATTTTCATTTTTAGCTGATGATAAATTAATGTCACGCTATGTTAGTGACTGGAAACAATTAGTGCCAGAAGATTTTAAAAACTGCGTATTTGATAATCGCCTGACAGAAAATTACTGTGGAGGTGTTTTCTTGTCCAACGAGGCACTGAAAGCATTACGCAGTGATTACAGTTGTAACTCTGCAGTTCGTGACAAACTGGACGATATTTTTTCTCATGGTCGTCTGGATATATTTTGGCGTGCAGTTGATGACGCTATAGAAAATGACCTGGCACTGGTTGAGGCGACAGAAATAGTTGAGCCGAATCCACTAGATTTGAACTCAACTCGCAGTTTGACAAATTTATTTAATTGTTATCCTGATGGAGCCTTGCTGTATGCAGAGGCGAGCCTTGAACAACTTGCTCAGATAGAAAGTATGACTGAGCCAGTAACACAAGAAAAAAAGAAGGGATTCTTTGCAAGGTTGTTTGGTAGATAAATGGCTTTTTGTTGCCAACAACGAATGGAATGGGCGGTGATTTTGCACCGCCCGCTTTATGGGATCAGATGCACTTCACCGGTTTGGGCAGGCCGCCAATCTTGGTCGCCTGCTTGGCTGGGCCTTCCGGGAACAGCTTGTAGAGGTAGCGGCTGTTGCCCTTTTCGGGGCCGTACTGCTTCTCCATCGCCTTGACCAGTGCGCGAATGGCGGGGGAGGTGTTGAACTCCAGATAGAAGGCGCGCACAAAGCGTACCACTTCCCAGTGCGGCTCCTCCAGCTCGATCCCCTCCTGCGCGGCCAGCACCAGCGCCAGCTCCTCGCTCCAGTCGTTGCTGTTGAGCAGGTAGCCCTTGGCATCGGTCTCGATGAGTTGGCCGTTGAATTCCAGCTGATGTTTTTCGGACGCAGACATGAGGGCTCCTCGCTAATGGGGCTATCAGGATTGGGCGGGCATGGTAGCGCCTTGATCCCCGGTGAGCAACCGGCTCTCGTTGGCCAGATGCAGCAGCTGATCCGCCAGCTCGCTGATCAGGTTGAGCTGCTGGGTCAGCATCAGCTGCTCCTCGCTGCTATCCGGGCTGATCACCGGACACTGACCACCGATGGAGCTGGATGGGTTGCCCGCCAGATGACCGGCGGCCTGCTCAAGGGTGTGGCAGATGTGGTGGCGCACCTCATCCAGCCCACTGATGGCCTCCAGCTTGTCGCGATGAGCCCCCAGCGCCGAGATGTAGGAGAGCAGGGCGTGGTTACGCCAGGTGAGGGTAAAGCAGAGATCGAGGAAGCGGCGGCGCTTTTGCGGCTCTACCAGCATGCTTTGCCAGGCGGTGGCCAGCTCGCTGTCCGCCAGATGGGCGCTTTTGCGCGCTACCCGATAGTCGATGGACTCGTCCCGCTGCTGCTTGAGGCTTGCCAGCACCGCCGAGAGGTAGCGGGCGTTGGCCGAGAGCGAATTGGCGATAAGCGTTGGCAGCCGTTTGTACTGCCAGTCCGGCCAGAGCCAGGCCACCAACCCGTAGGAGATCAGGCAGCCGAGCAGGGTATCGAGCAGCCGTGGCCCGAGAATGGCAAAGCCGATCCCATCGAGCAGGTTGAACGCCATCAGCACGTAGAGGGTGATAAAGCAGACCGCGGCGCTGTAGTTGTTGCGCACCTGGGTGAAAAACAGGAAGGCCGCCAGCCCCATCACCACCAGCTGAACGTGCAGCTCGGGGAAGAGCCAGAGTACCGGAATGCCCACCAGAATACCGGCGAAGGTGCCGAGCATCCGCTGCACCAGTCGGCGGCGGGTGGCGCTGTAGCTGGGCTGGCAGACAAACAACACGGTCAGCAAAATCCAGTAGCCCTTCTCCAGGTCAAAGGCTTGCAGTATGCCGTAGCCGATCACCAGCCCCAAGGATAGGCGCAGCGCGTGGCGAAACACCATGGAGTGCAAGGTGAGGTGCTGCTTGAGCTGGGTCAGCAGCGGCAGGCGGGGCGGCCGCGCCAGCGCGGGCAACTCCTGTTCCGGCTGCTCGGGGTTTTGCAGCACTTCGGCGCTGCCGAGCAGCTGGTTGATGCTGGCCAGATTGCGGCGCAGGAACTTCATCGGCGTCAGCAGGGTTTTCGGGTAGTGCTGCTTGAGATTGGTGAACTCCAGCTGATCGCCCAGGGCCTCCAGCGTCCAGTGAATGCGCTTGTTATGGGCGTAGGGCTTGTGCACCAGAATGGCGTAACCGAGCCGCTGGCACGCCTCGGAGAGCTGCAGGAACACCTCCTGAAATCCTTCCAGTACGATGCCCTGCTTGAGCTCCGCTTCCAGTCGGCTGTAGGGGTAGTGGCTGGAGGTCGCGCGTTCGTGAATTTCCAGCGCCAGCAGATAGAGACGCAGCAGGCTGGCAAGCTCGGGGCTCGCTGGATGGCGGCGGCTCAGGCGGGCATTGAGGGCCGACTTGGTGAGGGTCAGGGCGCTCACCAGATTGATGTTGAGCTGGGCTAGATTGTGGCGAATGGCCTGGGCGCCGTGCTCGTCCGCCGGGAAGAAGCGGGATTTTTCCAGCAGGTAGCGGCCAAGGGCGAAGTAGCTCTGGGCCAGCTGCTCGTGCAGGGTTTTGTAGGGCAGCAGCCAGAGCCAGATAAACGAGACCAGCCCGTACCAGAGGGCGCCAGCGCCGAGCGCCAGCGGCTGGTAGAAGAGATCCGGCGCCTTGGCGGCGCCCAGCATGGTGTAAATGGCGATCAGCAGCGAGCCGAAGCTGATGGTGGCGTAGCGTGCACCGAGCGCCCCCACCATCACGAAGATAAAGGTGGAGCTGGCCAACCCGATGGCAAACAACCAGGGGGTGGGGTAGAGATACTGCACGCACAGGGACGCAAACATGAAGCAGATGAGCGTCATGGCGAGGTTTTTGAGCCGTCCCCACAGGCTGTCGTCGGTTTCGGCGATGGCGCCCGCCACGACCCCGAGGGAGAGCAGTACGGTGAGCTGGATATTGCCTGTGGCCAGGGTGAAGGCGAGCAGACCGAGAATGGCCAGCAGCACCTTGAGGGCGAAGTAGATGTGACTATCGGTCAGCAGTCGGCGCAGCAGGCCAGAGAGATCCATCGGCATGAAACAGGAACAACCCTTGAACGAAACGAGGGCAGGATGTTACCCCGCCAAGCGAGAAGCGGCCCTGATTTGGATCAGGGCCGCTTCGCATCATATCCTTGATTTGCAACTTATCCTGACAGAAACAGGAGCCAATAAAAACCCCGCCGAAGCGGGGTTTTTGATTAGTTGCGGTTGCCGCCAAGCAGGCTCAGCAGGCTCAGGAAAATGTTGTAGATGGAGACATACAGGGTGACAGTGGCTGAGATGTAGTTGGTCTCGCCGCCGCGCACGATCTGCTGGGTGGTCAGCAGGATGGCGCCGGAAGAGAACAGCATGAACATGGCGGACAGAGCCAGGCTCAGGGCGCTCATCTGCAGGAAGATGTTGGCAATCATGGCCACCAGCAGTACCCAGAAACCGACGAACAGCATGCCGCCGATAAAGGAGAGGTCACGCTTGGTGGTCAGGGCATAGGCCGACAGACCGAAGAAGGTGAGCGCGGTGCCGCCAAGGGCAGTCATCACGATCTCGCCACCACCATTGTTCATGTACATGTTGATGATGGGGCCCAGGCTATAGCCCAGCAGACCGGTCAGGGCGAAGGTGAAGACCAGCCCCATGCCGTTGTTGCGATTCTTCTCGGTCAGGAACATCAGACCGTAGACACCGATCAGGAACACGGCCCAGTGCAGCGGCGGCATGTTCATCACGGTAGCGACCCCCGCCACCACGGCAGAGAAGCCCAGAGTGAGGGAGAGCAGCATATAGGTGTTACGCAGCACCTTGTTGGTATCGCGTACGGCACTTTGGGTGCCAGTGTAGATAGAACGGGTATCCATCTTGGGTGTCCTCTTGATGTCCGGGTGAGACGGCGAGCAGCCGCCTCGTGATCGCTGTTTGTTACTGCATGTTTACGCATTGTATGTAGAACAAATAGGGATGACGAGGAACAATTTCAAGCCACCTGCCATTTTGCTCCCGCACACTATCCCACAGGAAATATGTATTGCATATGAACAAGCGCTTGACGTAGTATGCTCGCCGTTCGGAGGGGTGGCAGAGCGGCTGAATGCACCGGTCTTGAAAACCGGCGATGGGCGACCATCCGTGGGTTCAAATCCCACCTCCTCCGCCATATTCAAAGAGAAAGCCCAAGCGGTCACCCGCTTGGGCTTTTTTGTATCTGCGGTTTCTGGCCGAAAATGGCCTTGAAAGAAGGCGCCTACAAAGCGCCCCAGCACTTTATGTCCTAGACCAGAATGACCTGCACATTTTTGGCTTTGATCTGCTCGATGACCTCTTTATCCGCATCTTTGCCGGTGATCAGAATGTCGATCTTGCTTGCGGCGCAAAACAGCATGCCTGCCCGTTGTCCCACCTTGCTGCTGTCGGCCAGTACCACCAGTCGGCCGACGTGGTTGAGCATCTTCTGCTCCGCCATAGCGGTCAGCATATCCATCTTGTAGAGACCATCGGCGGTCACGCCCTTGCCGCTGGTGAACATCCAGTGCCCGGCATAGAGGGAGGAGATCTCGTCCTGCGGTGCCAGGGTGATGGATTGTGACTTGTTGTATTGACCCCCGATGATCACCACGCCGTCATGGTCATTCTCGATCAGGTAGTTGGCGAGCGGGAAGTAGTTGGTGATGACCTGAACATCCTGTCCGCAGATCTCCTGACCCAGCACGAAGGCGGTGGAGCCGCAGTTGATGACCGCGCTTTCCCCCGGTTTGATCAGGGCTGCGGCCACCTGGGCGATACGCACCTTTTCGCTGTGATTGAGGCTTTCATTGCTGTCGAGAGGAGACCAGTGGGTCTTTCTGGCCTGCATCAAGGCTTCGGCGCCGTTGCGCACCTTGCGCAGCTTGCCGGAGTCATTGAGCTTGTTGATATCGCGGCGAGCAGTAGCCGGAGAAATATCAAAGGCTTGCATTATGCTGTTGACCGACAGATGACGTTTCTGATTGAGCAGTTCCAAAATGGCGTTATGGCGATGTGCTTCTGTCATATCATGCCTGATGATGATTGAATCTGATTGGATGGTGATTATATCGCGCATAGGTGTGGATGACAGCAACCTTGTTAACTCTTCTGATAACGGGCGTTCAGGCGAGCGCCAGACCGGCTTGCCGAGCGTGTTCGGCCAGTCTCGCCTTGGCCGTTTTCAGGTTGCTTGCCCACTCTTCATCCTTGGCCCACATCTCCAGCACCATGGGGCCGTTGTAACCGATTTTTGCCAGGGTGTGGAAAATGGCGGCAAAGTCGACCTCTCCTTCGCCAATGACCAGATCACGGAACTGCCCGCTGCAATTGGCCGTTACCTTGCGGGTGTCTTTGAGGTGGATCTGCACGATATGGTCTGCACTCAATTGCAGCTCGGTACAGGTGTCATAGTTCCAGCCGGTGATATTGCCGACATCCGGGTAGGCCATGAAGTAGGGAGAGGGGAGCTGCTTTTTCAGCACCTCGAATTTGCTGAGGGAGTTGAGGTAGGGGGTATCCATGATCTCGACACCCAGCATGATGCCTGCCCGCTCAGCCATCTTGGCTGCCGCCTTCATCCCATCGATGAAGTGATGGTGGGTCTCGTCGCTTTGGGGTTCGTAATAGACGTCGTAGCCTGCCAGCTGGATGCAGCGAATGCCGAGTTTGTAGGCCAGATTGATCGCTTTTTCCATGATGATGGCCGCTTGCTCGCGGATGGCTGGATCGTGCGAACCGAACGGAAAGCGGCGATGGGCGCTCAGGCACATGGAGTGTAACGGCAAGCTGTGCTGCTCGCACAGTCGTCTGAGCCGATAGATTTCGCTATCTGACCAATCGAGCCGTTGCAGTTTTTCATCTGATTCATCAATGGATATCTCGATGAAATCAAAGCCAAGCTCCTTGGCCGACAGAATTTTCTCTTGCCACTCCAGTGCAGAGGGCATCGCCTTTTCATAAAGGCCGAGGCGAAAGGCATGGTCAAAGTGATGCATACAAGCTCCTGCATTCAGATAGGAAAATAGTGGTTCAATACCTCGAGGATCCCGCCCTCGTCGTTGCTCTCGCAGGTGACCCGGTTGGCCATCTGCTTGACCTCCGGCTCGGCATTGGCCATGGCGATGCCCATCCCCGCAAGGCAGAGCATGGAGGTGTCGTTGTGGTTGTCGCCGATGGCGACCAGTCGTGCCGGGCTGATCCCTTGCTGGTCCAGATAATCCTGCAGTCGCGCTCCCTTGCTGTTGCCGCGGCGGGCAAAATCGATCCGATTGGCCCATGACTGCTCGCCATTGAAGTGTTCGCGTACCCAGGGGTGATGTGAGAAGGCCTGAATGGCGGTGATCTCTCCCTCTGCCACGAACTTCCAGACATGGCTGCTGTTGGCCAGCTCCTCTTCAAACGAGTGAACTGCTGCCACCTGTGGCTGGATCGGCGGCGCAAAGCCGTTGGCCCACTGCTGCAGGGCGGCCATGTAGCGCACCGGCTGATGAGCGGAGTAGACCATGCGGTCAGTGACATACATGACGAGGTTGAGCCGGTGATCCCTTGCCAGCGTGATAAAGCGTTGTGCCAGCGCATGGGGAATGGCGTTCTCTGTCAGCACAGCACGTTGGTCGTAGTCGTAAACGTAGGTACCGTTGCAACAGATGATGGGAGTGTTCAACCCCAGTTCGTGGTGATAGGGGTGGGCGGCCGTGTGGTGTCTGCCGGTAACCAGCATGACGGTGGCCTGCTCCTTGATCCTCATGATGGCTTCTTTGACGGCCGGCATGATGGTGTGAGCATTGGTCAGGGTGGTGCCATCGAGATCGAGGGCCAGGGCGTGATAGCGCATCGTCTGATCTTCTTGTTATCCGGTGAGGTGGGGGCAATAGAGGGGGTGATTGAGATGACGCCTTGCTGGCCCATCTCCATCACCATCCCTCGCATTACCCGACGTATGACAGGGCGTGCTTACAAGAAGGATTTGTAAGGCAGCTCCGGCTCGTCGATGAAGATGTCATCAAAGCCGCGCGGGTGCTGGTAGTGCAGCTTGCTCTGGTCAGTCGGGAAGGTGTACTTGCCACCGACTTGCCAGAAGAAGGGGCTGAAGCGATAGCCGAGGCGATCTTTTTTCATGTTCCAGAGCACTTCGATCTCGCGGGGATCGCTTTGGAAGTTGGCCCAGATATCGTGATGGAACGGGATCACTACCTTGGTGTTGAGGGATTCCCCGGCGCGCAAGATGTCTGAGGAGGTCATCTTGTCGGTCACACCGCGCGGGTTCTCGCCATAAGAGAGCAGCGCCACATCGATCTGGTAGTCATTGCCGTGCTTGGCATAGTAGTTGGAGTAGTGAGAATCACCCGAGTGGTAGAGGTTGCCCCCGGATGTCTTGACCAGATAGTTCACTGCCCGATCATCCATGCCATCCAGAATGCTCTTGTCGGTGGAGGAGACCCCCGCCGGCAGGGTGACCAGCGCGGTACGGTCAAAGGCATCGAGTACCTGGATCACGATATCGCCCACCGGGATCTCGTCACCTACGCGGGCCACCACGCAACGCTCGGCAGGCACCCCCCAGCGCAACCAGAGGTCGACACAGGCTTTCGGGCCGATGAACTTCACATGCTCACCACAGTTTTGCAGCACGGCAGCCGCCACATTGACGTCGATATGGTCGGCATGATCGTGGGTAGCGAGCACTGCATCGATATCTTTAATCCCGAAAGGATCGAGCACGAAAGGTGAGGTTCTCAGGTTGGGTTGCAGCTTGCGCACGCCCCCCATCCGCATCATCTGGTGCTGCTTGTTCATGTAGGGATTGCCATGGGTTCGCTTGCCCGTGCCGCACCAGAAGTCGATGGAGATGTTGGTATTGCCGGCAGACTTCAGCCAGATACCGGTGCAACCCAACCACCACATGGCGAAGGTATTCGGTTTGACCTCTTCCTGCTCAATCTCTTCATTCAGCCAGGTGCCCCACTCGGGGAAGGTGCTGAGGATCCACGATTCACGGGTGATTTCTTCAATCTTGCTCATCTCACATACCTTTCTGATTTGGATGGTTCACACAGTGGTGATTCATCGGGTGATGACATGACTTGCATGGTTGCGAGTCAGTGATTTGCTTTGATTGGTTGTGACTATATTACTCGCTTTTGTGATTATCAATGATTGTGGTGATTGTTTTGTGAGATTAATGGCGGCATATCACAATCAAGAGATGATCATGTTTTTAAGTGATTGTATTTATTGGGTTTACTTATTTTTCGCCTATTTGTAGGGATTCTTTGAATCCTTTCATGCAGCTTTGAGTACCCTTTTAACCTAAATTTCACATCCGGATGGTGGAAAAAAGAGATTCTCCCGACCTCGATCTTCATCACAATAAATCACCATGTGATTATGTATGATTATTTTGGATTTGATAGTGAGTGGTGACAGTTGAATCTGCTCGCGGGGCGTCAGGTAAAGCAATGCCCATATGAATGGTGAGATGTCCGCACCAATCCAATAGCCATGAGTTGTCCTCATCTGGACGGAGCATAAATATGGAAACCCTCTACAACGCTTTTTACATCTTTTACAGTCAGGTGATGACCAAGGCACCCCTGCTGTTGGGGCTGGTGACCTGTATTGGCTACCTGTTGCTCAAGCAGGATGGCACGACGGTCGTCAAGGGCACCGTGAAGACCATCGTCGGTTTCATGCTGGTGCAGGTGGGCGCCAGTACGCTGGTGGCAGGCTTCAAGCCGGTGGTGGACAAAATTGCGGAATATCATCACCTCACCGGTTCAGTGATTGATCCCTACACCACCATGATGGCGACCATGGAAACCATGGGAGAGAACTACTCCTGGGTCGGCTATGCGGTATTGCTGGCCCTTGCCCTTAATATTCTGCTGGTGTTGCTGCGGCGCTATACCGGGATCCGCACCATCATGCTGACCGGCCACATCATGTTTCAGCAGGTGGGTCTGATCGCGGTCTTCTATATGGTGATGGGGGCCTCGATGTGGGAAACCATCCTCTATTCCGCCGTTATCATGGCGCTCTATTGGGGGATCTCCTCCAACATCATGTTCAAGCCGACTCAGGAAGTAACCGGCGGGGCTGGGTTCTCCATCGGTCACCAGCAACAGGTCGCCTCCTGGATTGCCACCAAGGTGGCGCCGAAACTGGGTAACAAGGAAGAGAGCGTCGATCACCTGAAGCTGCCAAAGTGGCTGCACATTTTCCACGACAGCATCACGGCGACCGCCATCGTGATGACCATCTTCTTCGGTATCATCCTGCTCTCGTTTGGCCTCGATAATCTGCAACAGATGGCGGGTCAGACTCACTGGTCCATCTACATTCTCGAAACCGGTCTCAAGTTTGCGGTCGCCATTCAGGTCATCGTGGTAGGGGTGCGGATGTTCGTTGCCGAACTCTCCGAGGCCTTCAAGGGGATCTCCGAACGGGTCATTCCCAACGCCGTCCTGGCAATCGATTGCGCCGCCATCTACGCCTACTCGCCGAATGCCATGGTCTTTGGCTTCATGTGGGGGGCTATCGGTCAGTTCCTTGCTGTGCTTGCCCTGCTGGCATTCCAGGCGCCCATCATGATTATCCCGGGCTTTATTCCCATGTTCTTCTCCAACGCCACCATAGGGGTGTTCGCCAACCACTTTGGCGGCTGGCGAGCGGTGATGAAGATCTGCTTCGTCATGGGGATCATTGAGGTGCTGGGCTCTGCCTGGGCTATCCACCTGTTCGCGGTCAATGGCACCAGCTTCAACGGCTGGATGGGGATGGCTGACTGGGCGCTGGTATTCCCGGTGATCATGCAGGGTCTCTCGCTATCTTCCCTGTTCTTCGTGGTGTTACTGGCCGGCGCCGGGCTCTATATGTACTTCGCTTCCCGCACCCTGCGGATGGAAGAGGATATGGCTGTCCCGAGTGTCGCCGTGGCAGAAGAAGCGGCTGATCTGCCAGCCTCGCCAGCCGAGAGTGCCAAAGGGGGACATGCAGTGCGGATCCTGGCGGTATGCGGCAACGGTCAGGGTTCCTCCATGATGATGAAGATGAAGATCGGCAAGTTTCTCGAACAGCGTGGCGTGCCCCATGTCATGGACTCCTGCGCCGTGGCCGATTACAAAACCAAGCTGCAGACCACCGACATCATCGTCTCTTCCAAGCATCTGGCCGGCGAGATGAGCCCCGGTGAGGGCAAATTCGTGCTGGGCGTGCAGAACATGCTCAACCCCAATTCGTTTGGTGATGAACTGCTGGGCATCATCAAGAACAACTTTGCAAATTAAGCCGATGAGCCTCGCGGCATGTGGCCGCGGGCAAGGAGAACAAGATGAAATTCAAACAATCTCTGATGGAAAACAACTCTGTATTGCTCAATGCGGCCGCCAGCGACTGGCGCAGCGCCATCAAGCTGGGCACCGACATGCTGATCCGCTCCGGTGCCGTGGAGCCGGGTTACCATGATGCAATCATCGGCAGCATTGAAAAGATGGGGCCCTATATCGTGATTGCCCCCCAATTCGCGATGCCCCATGCGAGGCCGGAGGATGGAGTCAATCGCACGGCGTTTGCACTGGTCACCCTGACCACGCCGGTGAAGTTTGAGGGGGAAGAGGAGCCGGTGGACGTGCTGGTGACGCTGGCGGGCAGCACCTCGGATGAACACATGGAGGGGCTGATGGAGGTGACTCAGGTGCTGGAGGATGAAAACAGCGAGAGCGGGATCAACCTCGAGAAGCTGCGAGCGTGCCAGAGCACCGCAGATGTATTCAACGTCATTGATCAGGCGCTGGCGCAAGTGGTCTGAGGCACCCAACGCGGCCCCGCAAGGGGCCCAGGAGAACGAAATGTACAACTCATTGAAAGAGGCGGTACTGGAGGCCAACCTGCTGCTGCCCCGATACGGTCTGGTTACCCTGACATGGGGTAACGTATCCCAGATAGATCGTAGCTTGGGCGTGGTTGCCATCAAGCCGTCGGGGGTCTCTTACGACAATATGACCGTTGACGATATCGTGGTGGTTGATTTGGCAGGCCAGGTCGTCGATGGGCATTTATCCCCGTCCAGTGATACCGCAACCCATCTGGTTTTATATAAAGCGTTTAAAGGTATTTCCGGTATTGTGCACACCCACTCCCGTCATGGCACTATTTGGGCGCAAGCGGGAATGGATATTCCCGCCTTGGGTACCACCCATGCCGATTATTTCTATGGCGATATTCCCTGCACCCGTCCGCTGACCGAAGATGAAATTCGCGTTGATTATGAAAAAAATACCGGCAAGGTCATTGTCGAAGAATTTCAGCGACGGGCGCTGGATCCGCAGGCCTTGCCAGGCGTGGTCATTACTGGCCATGCCCCGTTTTGCTGGGGCAAGAGTGCGGTGGATGCGGTGCACAATGCGCTGGTGCTGGAGGAGGTTGCTACCATGGCGCTGGCAACCAGAGCGTTGAATCCTGCCATCCATATTGCGCAGGAGTTGTCTGACAAACACTATTTCAGAAAACATGGTGAGAATGCCTATTACGGCCAGCGCTAATTAGTCGACCCGTTATTTAAATTGCCCATCTATTTATATTAGTGACGTCAGGTTACGGCCCTTTATCAACTTTAAATCAATGGGCCAATCCATTCTGCCAAGGTTTTAAATTGAGGAAATATAGTATGACCAAACCCATGTTACAGATTGCTCTGGATTCTACCGATCTTGCTACCGCCGTGGATATTGCCGATCGTGTCGCCAGTTATGTCGAGGTGATTGAGGTCGGCACTATTCTGGCTTTTGCGGAAGGCATGTCTGCGGTACGCACCATGCGCGAGCGTCACCCTGATCACATTATCGTGTGTGATATGAAGACCACAGATGGTGGTGCCATTCTGGCTCGCATGGCCTTCTCGGCCGGAGCTGACTGGATCACGGTATCGGCCGCTGCACACGTCGCTACCATTGCTGCCTGCAAGAAAGTCGCGGACGAGTTTGGCGGGGAGATCCAGATCGAGATCTATGGCAACTGGACGCTGGATGATGCCAAACAGTGGGCCGATATGGGGATCAGTCAGGCTATCTATCACCGCTCGCGGGATGCCGAGCTGGCCGGGGTCAGCTGGACCCAGGCCGATTTGAGCAAGATGCGGGCACTCTCTGAGCTTGGGCTGGAGCTGTCGATCACCGGCGGTATCGTGCCGGAAGATATCCATCTGTTTGAAGGGATCCGGGCCAAGACCTTTATCGCCGGACGGGCATTGGCATCGGAAAGCGGTCGGGCAACCGCCGAAGCGTTGCGCCGCGAAATAAACAAATATTGGTAACAGGAGCAGGGTATTAGCGAAGAAAGGCCCCGGAAATACTCCGGGGCCTTGTCGTTGAAGGGGTTAGATCCGCCCCTGATAGCGCAGGGGGAAGCGGCCCTGACTGTCGGGCTGGCCGAGGAAGGGGAGCCCCTGCTGCATCTGCTCTGGCAGGGCTGGGCCCGGTTTCAGGCTGCCCTGAAACAGGTATTGGCCATTGGGTTGCAGCTCGAGGCGACCGCTGGTCTGTACCGCATCCGAACCCTGCTTGAGCTCGGCCACCAGTCTCGAGTCGAGGCAGGTGAGTTTCACCTCGGGGTCGGCCAGATCCAGCTTGCCCGCCGGGGTATCGGCGCTGGCGTTGTACCAGTCGAGGTTGCCGTAGAGGTTGTCACACCAGGGATTGCCCTGGGCAAACTGATCCACCTTGAGTTGCAGCTGACCGGTGAGGGTGACCGGGAAGGGGAGTGGCAGCGGGATGCGCGCCATTACCCAGGGAGCCGGGGCATTGAGGGTCAGGTCGTGACCGAAGGCTGCGCCATTCCAGCCGACAACGCCCTGACCGTTGAGGCCGTTGCGCTCGCCAAAGCGAATGGCCACTTCGGGGGCGAAGCGCAGCAGTGACCAGCCATTGAGATCCCAGCGCAGCTGGCTGATGGATTCGCTGGCATATTGCAGCCGGGCGATCTGGCCACTCCACAGGGTGCCGCTCACTCCTTCCATCTTCAGCAGGCTGGCAACGTTGGCGGGCAGCGGCAGATAGCGCACCACCAGCGCCGCAGGCAGGGTCGCCAGCAGGAAGACGAAGTAGGCTGCCAGAAACAGGCTGGCAATCAGGATGCGTTTTTTCATTGGGGACGACTCAACTGCAAACGTCTGACCTTGACCAGACCCGGGGCCAGCTCCTCGCGGGCCAGCTCGATGATTTGAACCTGAATGCCGTGCTGCTCCACCAGGGTGGCGAGCCAGAGCAGCAGATCATCGAACGGAACCGTATCGATCCACACCTGCAGCTCCTGCCCCTGTGGTTGCAGGCGGGCAATCTTGATCTTGTGGTTGAAGGCGGTACGGTTGACCACCCCTTCCAGGGTACCGCTGGTATCTATCTGACGACCCTGCCCCCCCTGCATGGCCAGCACCTCTTCCCCCTTCTCCTTGAGCCAGGCGAGGGTCTGTTGCTGGTTTTGCACCTGACGTTCGCGCTCGGCGATGCGGTTGTCGAGAGGATGCCAGACGCTCCAGTAGAAGAGGCCGACCAGCAGCAGGATGCTGCCTGCAACCACCAGTCGTTGTTCTCGTGCGGTGATGCTCTGCCACCAGCTCTGCAATTTTTCCATCATGATGATTTACCCTTGAGCACCAGCGCCCCTTCAACCTTGCCCTCGGTGCTGCGCACCTCGCCCTGCTGCACCTCGAAGCGCTTGCCCGCCAGTTCGCGGAACCGCTCTATCTCGGCAAAGCCGGGGGCGGTCACCTGCAGCCGCAGCTCGCGGCGGCTGGCATCAAAGCGCATTACCAGCGGCTTGAGACCGGGCACTTCGGCAAAGGTCGGGGCCAGTTCGGTGAGCATCAGCAGCATGCCGTTTTGCGGTGCCTGACCCATCAGCCGCAGGTGCTGGGTCATCTGGCTGCGCACGTTCACGATGCGGCTTTCGTTAGGGAAGATGCGGCTGTAGACCTGACGGATCTCCGCCTTGAGCGCCTTGTCCTGCTCTGCCAGTTGATGCAGCTGGACACCGCGCTGGACGAGTGCCACCAGCAGCAAGAGCGCGGCGGTAATGGCCACCTTGCGCCACTGCAACCAGTAGCGGGCATATTCGGTCTGTGGCCGATAGGGGCCGGTAAGCAGGTTGGCGCGGCAGGTGAGGGCCCCCTTGGCCAGCAGCAGCATGGGGAGCTCGGGCTCGGCCGGCAGCCAGTTGGCGGCGGCAATGGCGGGCGCCGGGGTATGGTTGTGAATGGTGACGGGGTCGGCTTCGGCGGCCAGCAAGATGGCCAGCAGCGACTCGTCGGCCACAATCCCCTGACAGGCGTTCTGGCGGATCAGCCACTCGCTGCCGAGCTGCAGGGCAGACCAGCCATCAGCCGCCTGCGGCAGTGCCAGCACATCGGGCAGCAGTTGCTGACTTCTAAGGCCGGCAGCCTCGAGCCAGCCGAGCCACTCGGCCATCTTCTGGCGATCCACCGCCATCAGGTCGACCTGCGGGCCGTCGTGGGCCAGCACCACCAGATGCAGCTCATCCACGTCGGAGGCGATCTGCTCCTCCAGCAGATAGGGCAGGGCCGCCGCCGACTGGCGGTTGTAACGCCCCGGCAGGGTGACGCGGCGGAAGATCAGATCGCTGCCCGGCACCAGGGTGACCACGGGGCGGCCGCCAGCGCGCTCCTGCAGCTCGCCCAGCGCGTCAGCTGAGGGGAGCTCGCCGGAGGCGATGATCTCCTGCTCCTGACTCGACCAGACCAGCCAGGCGACCGGTTGTTGTTTGGTGGTCCCCAGACGGATGACCAGACTCTCGCTCACGCATCTCTCTCCTGCGATACCGGTTCGCGCGGGCCAGGCCAACGCAACCGGTGCGCAGCCCGCAGGCTGCATCCAATGTTTGCCCTGCCGGGAGTCGCTCCCGCCAGCGCTTGTTTATTCGGCGCCACTGTTGAGGCGGCGCAGCATGACCAGCTTGTTATCCTTGCCCCGCTGGAAGATGCTCTCCAGCCAGGCGCGACTGTCGCCGATTTCGGCGACCACGCGGGCCTCGAAAAAGTCGCTTTTGACCACCAGCGCCTCCTTGAGCCCCTTGACGCTCTCAAGAGGTACGGGCAACTGATCCGTCATCAGCTTGGTCTCTTTCCACCCCTTTTTTGGCCGCTCGGTCACTACCCGCTTGGCGTCATCGCTGCCAATCTTGCCCAGATAGAGGGCAGCCAGCAGCTCGGGGCGTTCCGGCAGCAGGGTGTTGATATTGATCTTCAGCTTGTCGCTTGGCAGCGTGCAGACATAGGGGGCCAGTTTGGCATAGACCCTGGCCGTTACGCCGCGCACCGCCCGCAGCTCATCTTTGCCCAGCATCCACTGGTTGGCGGTGAGGTAGGGAGGCTTGAGTCCCTCGTAGTAGGCATCCTCTGCGCCGAGGCTGGAGACCAGCACCGTATCCTTGTCCGTCCAGTCGCGGATGGCGTCGGTGAGCTGGGCTGCCTCGTAATCATCCATCGCCAGCTCCTTGAGCAGGGCGCGAAACACCTGCACCGGATAAGGTTGCTGCTCCAGTTCTTCCCCGTTGTTGCCCGCCTGATTGGGTACGCTCAGGCTGTTGAGGTTGAAACATGATTGCAGGTCGGTCACCTCGCCCTTGAGCTGGCCATCATCGACCGGAAACACAGTATTCTTGCTGGCCCACTTTTGGCCGAGGCTCACCACCTCGGGGTCATCCTTGAAGTCCTGTGCCAGCACCTTGCTCACCAGCGCCTCCGTCGAGAGGGCATACCACCAGGCTTGCTTGCCGGCGGTGACATTGCTGGTGCGGCGCAGCTCCAGCTGCAGGCGACCGCTCATGTTGCTGGCGATGATCACCATCACCGAGAGGATCAGCAGCACCACCAGCAGGGCCATGCCGCTCTGGCGACCGGGGCGTACAGGGTTAGCTCGCATTGGAGCTCCCCCCGTTCTGGTTGCCGCCATTGCTGTTGTTACCACTGTTATTGCCGTTGCCGCCGTTGTTACCGTTATTGCTGTCGCCGCCCTGATTGGGATTGTTGCTCTGGCTGTTATCTTCGGCGCGCTGGCCGCCGGCGCCAATCAGAAATTGCCGGCGAATGGTGCCGTAATCCTCCAGATCCAGCTCGACCGCGAGCCCGTAAGGGAGCACGCTGCGCTGGGTCCACTCCTCCTTCCAGCTCCCCTTGTCGTAGAAGTAGAGGCGAAACGCGGTGACGCCGGTCAGAAGCGGCTGGGTGCGTGGCTCGGTGCCGATCACCGGATCCGGATAGAGGTAGCTGAGGCGCTCCAGCTTCTGATCCTTGAGCCGCCAGCCGACCCGCTGCAGATGAGAGCGGGGCAGCATGCCGTCCGGGTTGAGCCAGCCGCTGCGCATAAAAGCCATGCCCCAGTCATCGCTCTGCTGGCCAAAACGGGAGGCGGCCAGCAGCACCTTGTTGTTCTCTCCCTCTATGCGGCCGCTGCGCGGCACCATCTGGGTGACATCCCGCTCCAGCAGGGTGAAGGCGAGCTGCAACTCGGAGAGGCGGGCCTCCTTGCGCTTGGCTACCTCGTCGCTGGTGAGCACCCCCTGCAGCACCTGATAGGCACTCATGCTGAGAGTGGCGAAGATGGCGATGGCTACCAGCATCTCCAGCAGGGTAAAACCACGGTGACGGGAAGGGCGGGTGTTGCTCGGGATCATCGGTTGATATAGGTCCGCATCATGGCTATCGGGTTCTCGGCCTTGGCCTCGGTGCGCACTTCCATCTCAAGCGCCTTGAAGTTGTTGTCGCTGGTCGCGACGCCGCGATAGCGCCAGTACCAGGTCTGCCCGGCCATCTGCTCATCCCCTTCCACCCAGCTGTCGCCGGGCCACTTGTTCTCGAGCTTCTGCTGCACCAGCTGGTTCTCCACCACCCAGGTGGCGAGAGTTTTCTCTTCCAGATAGTTGAGGGCCGAGAGGTGCTCGCTGGCGGTCTTCATCACCGCGAGACCCGCGATGGCAAAGACCGCCAGCGCCACCATGACTTCGAGCAATGTCATGCCCCGGGCGTTCATTCGCTCACCTCTTCATCCTCATCGCCGGTGAGCAGGGTGAGGTGGCCGAACTCGTCCCCCTTGACGATGAGGGTGTAGCGCACCTCGTCATCCTGCTGGCTGAAGGTGAGGGTAAAGGGGCTCAGCTCGCCACCGGGGAAGATGAGGAGCTGCGGGGTGCGCTCCTTGTCATCCCGCTTCTTCTCGCGCTCTTCATCGGGATCTGGCTGCCAGCCAAATCCCTCCAGCTCCAGGGTCAGCACCATGTTTTCCGGCAGTTGCACCTGACCGAGCTGCTTGTCACCGGTCAGGGCGAGCCACTTGCGATCCTTGGCCTGGCGCTGCATAAACTGCCAACCATTCTCCTCGACGCGAATGCCCACCAGTCGGCCATCCATCACCGCATACTCCTGCGCCAGTTGCACAGTCGCCATCAGGCGGCGCGCCTGCTTGTCGATCTCCCTGTCACCTTTTGCGCCACCCATGCTGAGGGTGACGGCGGTGGCCACCAGTCCCATCAGCATGGCAACCAGCAGCACCTCCAGCAGGGTAAAGCCGGATTGACAACGGGGAGATGGAACAGCCCTCATTCAGGCTGCCCCAGCAACGCAGAGTGCACGCGGCGGTTAATCACTTATTGGAAATCCTTCAGGTTCCAGTTGCCGATGTCGTCATCGGTACCGGCTTCGCCATCCTGACCCATGGAGAAGATGTCGATCTTGCCGTACTGGCCCGGGCTCAGCAGCTGATACTGGTTACCCCAGGGATCTTGCGGCAGGCGTTTGATGTAGCCGCCATCGCGGTAGCTGCGCGGCGCCGGGTCGATGGAGGGTTTGGTCACCAGCGCTTCCAGACCCTGCTCGGTGGTCGGGTAGCGGTTGTTGTCCAGCTTGTACATGTCGAGGGCATTTTCCAGTGCCACGATGTCAGAGACCGCTTTCTGCTGGTCAGCTTTCTCCTTGTTGCCCATCAGGTTGGGCACCACCAGACTGGCCAGAATGCCGAGGATCACGATGACCACCATAACTTCCAGCAGGGTAAAACCGGATTGACGACGTTTGTTCATGAGTTGCTCCGTAACGAATGAGATGGGATGGCCCATCAGAGATTGATCACTGGGTGGGTTCGACAGGCCGCCAGTGGGCCGTCGAACGCCGGAAACTTACATATTCACCATGTTGTTGAGCTCGAGGATCGGCTGCAGGATCGACATCACGATAAACAGCACTACCCCGGCCATGGAGACCACCAGCATGGGTTCGAACACCCCGAGGGCGATGTTGACCTGGGATTCAAACTCCCGATCCTGGTTGTCCGCCGCCCGCTCCAGCATGCTGTCGAGCTCGCCGCTCTGCTCACCGGAGGCGATCATGTGCAACATCATGGGCGGGAAAATTTTGGTCTCGGTCAGCGACTTGCGCAGACTGGTTCCCTCGCGCACCCGTTCGGCGGCCTCGAGAATGCGCATTCTGGCAAAGTCGTTGGAGAGCACTTCGCCGGCGATCTTCATCCCCTCCAGCAGCGGTACCGCGCTGGCGTTGAGGATGCTCAAGGTGCGGGCGAAACGGGCGGTATTCAACCCGCGGCTGACCCGGCCAATCACCGGCAGGCCGAGCAGCACCTGATGCCAGCGCCGGCGGCGCTTCTCGTCGGTGAGCCACCAGCGCCAGACAAAGCTGGCGATAAAGAGCAGCAGCAGAAACCAGAGGCCGTAGGCCTGCATCAGCTCGCTGGTACCGATGAGAAAACGGGTGGTGCCCGGCAGTTGCTGACCCATGTGTTCAAACTGGGCCACCACCTTGGGCACCACCGCGGTGAGCAGGATCGAGATAACCCCGATGGCGACGCAGGTGAGCACTATGGGGTAGATCATCGCCTGCAGCAGCTTGGTGCGCATATGCTGGCGCTGTTCGGTGTAGTCGGCGAGGCGGTTGAGCACCTTCTCCAGATGGCCCGACTTTTCACCGGCTGCCACCATGGAGCGAAACAGCTGGTCGAACACATGGGGAAAAGCCCCCAGCGAGTCGGCCAGCGAATAACCCTCGACCACCTTGCTGCGCACGGTCGCTACCAGACTGCGCAGGTGGGCCTTTTCGCACTGCTCGGCCACCGCCCTGAGTGCCTCTTCGATGGTGAGGCCGGCCCCCACCAGAGTGGCCAGCTGGCGGGTGATCAGGGCCAGCTCGGCGGTGCTGGCGCCACGCCGAAACAGGGCGAAGCGGGTCGCCTCCCGCTTTGCCTTCTCGGTGGTCTCGTTCACCTCGAGGGGCGTGAGTCCCTGCTCGCGCAGCAGCTGGCGCACCTGACGGGCCGAATCGCCCTCCATCACGCCGCTCTTGCTGCACCCCTTGCCGTCGAGGGCCTTGTATTCGAATGCCGCCATCTCAATCTTCCCGGGTCACGCGCAGCACCTCTTCGAGGCTGGTCTGCCCCTTGAGGACCTTGTCGATGCCGTCGCGGCGGATGCTGGGGGTGTGGCCGCGGATCAACCGATCGATAGCCATCTCGCCGCTGGCGCCGTGAATCGCCTCGCGCACTGCCTCATCGACCACCACCAGTTCGTGGATACCTGTTCGACCGCGATAGCCGGTGTGGTTGCACTGCTCGCAGCCCACCGCATGCCAGATATGCTGATCCGGCTCCAGATTGATCCCCATGGCGAGGCGCTCCTGCTCGGTGGCCGGACGCGAGGCGCGGCAATCGGGGCAGAGGGTGCGCACCAGCCGTTGGGCCAGCACCGCCAGCAGGGAGGATGAGAGCAGGAAGGGCTCGATCCCCATGTCCCGCATCCGGGTGATGGCGCCGATGGCGGTGTTGGTGTGCAGGGTCGACATCACCAAGTGACCGGTGAGCGATGCCTGCACCGCGATCTGGGCGGTCTCGAGGTCACGGATTTCCCCCACCATCACCACATCCGGATCCTGGCGCAGGATGGCGCGCAGGCCGCGGGCGAAGGTCATGTCTACCTTGCTGTTGACCTGGGTCTGGCCCACCCCTTCGAGGTCATATTCGATGGGGTCTTCCACCGTCAGGATGTTGCGATCCCGCGAGTTGATCTCGGAGAGCGCTGCATAGAGGGTGGTGGATTTACCGGAACCGGTCGGGCCGGTGACCAGAATGATGCCGTGGGGCTTGCGGATAAGCTCGCTGATGATGCTGCGGTTGCGCGCCGTCATGCCGAGCTGCTTGAGCTCGAGGCGAATGGTGTTCTTGTCGAGCAGACGCAGTACCACCCGCTCGCCGTAGCTGGACGGCATGGTGGAGACCCGCACATCGACGGCGCGGCCGCCGATGCGCAATGAGATGCGGCCATCCTGCGGCACCCGCTTCTCGGCGATATCCATCCGCGACATGACCTTGATCCGCGATACCAGCAAGGACGCCAGCTTGCGATGGGGGCGCAGGATCTCCCGCAGCACCCCGTCGATGCGAAACCGGATCACCAGCGCCCGCTCGAAGGTCTCGATATGGATATCGGAGGCCTCCTCCTTGATCGCCTCGCTCAACATGGCGTTGATAAGGCGAATGATGGGGGCGTCGTCATCGGCGTCCAGCAGATCCTCGCTCTGTGGCAGCTCTTCGGCCAGCGCAAAGAAGTCCATCTCGTTACCGAGATCTTCCATCAGCTGGCGCGCCTCGGAGGAGTCGCGCTGATAGTGGGCCATCAGCAGCTCTTCGAAGGCGTCGTTGTCGAGTTGCTCAACGGCAAAGGCGCAGCCCGCTACCCGCCGCACTTCCAGCAGGGCTTGCGGGGTGACGCCGGTACGGCACTGCAGCACAGGTGCACCGTCACGTTCGCTGAGGATCACCCCGTAGTTGCGCGCAAACGCAAAGGGGAGCTCGGGCAGCGGGGGAGGCAGGCTGCTCCCGTCGAGATGATAGGCGCTCATCAGGGGCGGCTCTGCACAAAGGGTGTGGTGCTTTCTATCGCGCTCTGCTGGCGAACCTTCACCTGCTCCAGCTGTTTTTGCACTTCAGGCGACACCATCACATCCTGGCCATAAGCCGGCAGTACCTGGCGTTTGGGTGAGGTGAGATAGCCCTCCTGGGCGGCCGCATCCAGCTGTTCGGCACGGAACAGGGAGTACTTGTTGCTGGAGATGCCGGAGTAAACGTTGGCATCGCGCAAGATGGTGGGCCGGATAAAAATCATCAGGTTGCGCTTCGCGGTGCTGTTGGAGGTGTAACGGAACAGGTAACCCAGCCCGGGGATATCGCCGAGCAGCGGTACCTTGGAGACCTCTTCCTTGGTCTGTTCATCCATCAGACCACCCAGTACCACGGTCTCGCCAGTCTTGACCAGGACGGCGTTTTTTACGGTACGGGTATCGAAGGTCGGTCCCAGTCCGGCGGTGCCATCGGCCTGCTTGGCGACGCTGGAGACCTCCTGTTCGATGGTGAGCAGCACCGAATCCCCTTCGTTGATCTGGGGAGTGACCGTCAGCTTGGTACCGACCGTTTTGTATGCGATGGTGTTGAAGATGCTGTCGGTGCTGGTCGAGCTCTGGCTACCCGTCGGGGTTGGCACCTCTTTACCCACATTGAACGACGCCTCCTTGTTGTCCATGGTGACAATGCTCGGGGTCGAGAGAATATCGTTCTTGGTATTGGAGGCGATGGCCGTAGCCAGCATGCTCCAGTCTCCGTGATAGAAACCGGCAGCCATGCCATTTACCGAAGACATCAGCTTGGTGAGCGGCTCGGGGTTGCCATTTTTATTGAGCTTGTCTGCCGCCACTTTTGCGGTAATGGGGACGCCAGTATCGGTGAACTGGATCGAGCCATAGTCAGCATGATTCCATTGGACGCCGAGATTAAGGCCATCACTATCCTGCATCTCGACGATGATCGCCTCTACCAGCACTTGGGCGCGGCGAATATCGAGCTTGGCGATGACCTGTTCAAGTTCTGCCATCACGTCGGGCTGGGCGGTGATGACCAGGGCGTTGGTGGTCTCGTCGGCAGAGATGGCAAGCTTGCCACCGCCGATGCTGGCACCACCGCCCATGGCGGCGTTGCCGCCCCCCTTCTTGTCCGCTTCGATGCTGGAGCTGACCCCCTTGAGCACATCGACCATGTCCTTGGCCTTGCCATATTTGAGGTAGAAGACCCGGGTATTGCCCTGGCTCTGCAGGTCGCGGTCGAGCTGGCGTACCATCTGGATAATGCGGGCGCGCGCTTTCGGCTCGCCACTCACCACCACCGAGTTGGTGCGCTCGTCGGCGACCACTTTGGGTGCCAGCAGCAGGCTGGTGGTGCCCCCTTGCGGGTTGTTATCCTTGTTGAGGTTGGTCACCAGCCGCACGATTTCACCCGCCGAGGCGAACTTGAGCTTGATGATATCCACATCCTGATCGCCGGCACGGTCGACCCGGTTGACCACCTCCACCAACCGGTTGACCACGGCGGCGCGGCCGGTGATGAGCAGCACGTTGGAGGGCTCGTAATGCACCACGTTGCCGCCACCGGCGTTGTCGTTGAGCTGACGCAGCAGGGGGGCCAGTTCACGCACCGAGACGTTGCGCACCGGCACTACCCGGGTCACCATCTCGTCGCCCATGCCCGGATTGCTGCCATCCACCACCGGAATGGCGGAGGTCTTGGCATCGCGCGAGCGCAGTACCTTGAGTACGCCATTATCCATCGGCACCACGGCAAAACCGTAGACGTCGAGCACGCTCAGGAAGAACTGATAGTACTGCTCCTCGTTGAGCAGGTCGTAGCTGCGGACGTTGATCTTGCCGCGCACCGAGGGCTCGATGATGATGGTCTTGTTGAGGTTCTTGCCCACCGTGTTGATGAACTCTTCGATATCGGCGTTCTTGAAGCTGGCCGAATACTCGGTGGCCCAGGCTGATCCTGCCATCATCAGTGCCGCCGCTATGGTGGCCAGACGCCAGCCTTTCCCTTTATTGGTCATTCTTGGTACGACTCCAAAATCATTATTCTGACAAGCGAACATAGACATCGAACTGTTCACCCTGCCGCTCGACGGTCACTGTCAATTCGGTTGCGCCAGCCAGCTGCTGCATCGCCTGCATGGCCTGCATGTTGTCACGCAGATCCAGGCCGTTGATGCTGAGGGCCAGATCATTGGCCTGCAGCCCGCTCTGCTTGAAGAGCTCCGGATTGTTACCCGGATTGAGGCGATAGCCCGCCAGACGGCCATCCACCTGAACCGGTGAAATATTGAGGTAATCGGTGATCTTGCCGGGATCGCTCATCAGCTCGCTGCGCACGGAAGAGATCTGCGCGCTACCGCCTTGTTGGGGCAGGGGTTTGCCGTACTCTTCGCCATCGAGCATCAGGGTTTCGTCGCGGCCATCGCGCTCTATGATCACCCGGTCGGGGTAGACCTGACGGATCCGTGCCTGGGTACCGTCGATGAGATCCCCCACGCTGTAGGAGTTCTGGATACCGGACATGGCGATGATGGCGATGGACTTGTCTGGATTCGAGCTTGCCAGCACGCCGTTGAGCTGGGCATTGAGCTGGGTCCGCGGTGCGTTGGCTGCGACCTCCTTGCTCTGCTGTGCCTTGGCGATGGCCTTGCCAAACAGGGAGAGACTGCTCACTTCACCCAGTTCAAGGCGGGGGGCGCTTTGGCCGGCAGTTGCAATGACGGAGGGCTGCCACGGCTGGCTGCTCTGGGGCGTGGCCAGGGCGAGCAGACGCCAGGTGAGGTTGGCACACTGCTGGGCCAGCAGGATCAGCAATAGCAGAAAGACCGCCTGAGTGATGCGGGCCATGGGAAGCCGCCGGTACTGGGCCAGCAGCTTGATCAAGATCTCATCCCTGGATGGTCGGGTCATGTTAGTCAACATTGTTTCGGGCTTTGGTGCAGCTGGCTATTGTGTACGGCGAGCCGTTTGGACACAACGTTCGTGCGGTTGCAATCGGCAAAACTGGATATTTCATCACACCTTGAGCGTTCCATTGCTTATTAAAGGGATAACCAAGTGCCTGTCAGCACCCTGGTTGTGGCGAATGTCAGCCCTGCCAATCCTGCAGCGCCTTGAGAGTGACACTCTGGCCACCCACATCCAGCACCATATACTCCTGGGCGATGGAGACCAGGCGCACCCCGGGGGCAATCTCGCTCCCCTCCCGGTATTCACGGCCATTGAGCACCACGGCCCGTTTGGCCGGATTGGATGAGAACACGTGGGAGCCATAGCTGAACGCGGGCACCTGCTGGCGGATCGAAAGCGGCGCGGCATTAAGCGGCATCAGCTGGGCCGGTTGCACGCTCTGGGGCACGGTACCCGACCCCTGTTGCAGCGGTGTTTCGTTGAGGGCGCGCATCAGCTGTTCGGCCAGGGTTGGTCGACTGGCGGCCGGGTTGCTGGTGGCGGCTGCAACCTTGGGCTGCTGCACCACCGGCTCCGGCAGGGGAGGCGGCAGTGGTCGTGTTACCATCGCCTTGGGCTCCACTCGGACGAAGGGCGGGGTGACCACCTCTTTCACCTCTACTTTCTCCTCGATGGGGCGCAGGTGGATCAGGTGCCAGCCATAGTTGGCGCCAGCGCCTAGCAGCAGGGCGAGCGGGGCAAGCAGCCAGACGAAGCGGCGGGATGTCCGCGCCTCTTCGCGGGGGATGGCAAGCCCCATGGCGGGGATACAGGTTTGTGGCTGCGGTTGCTGCGCGCGGTGCAGCGCCTTGAGCAGGGTAGACATCAGGAGGCCTCCTCCAGTCTGGGCATGGGTTCACCGGAGAGGGCGTTGAGTCGCAGCAGGGTATTGCTGCCGGCGATGCCGTCAGGATTGAGCCCCTGATCCCGCTGGAACTGCTGCAGTTTGTTCTTGAGCTCGCCATCGAAGCGTCTCACCTTGCGCTCGGGCTGTTGCAGCGCGCGGCTCAGGGCATTGTCGAGCCACTGGATCTGGGCCTGACCCGCATTGTTGCCGATCAGGTTGGCGCCCCCCTTGGGCATGCGCCAGAGCAGGGTGTAACTGCCGCCCCAGTTGTCGCTGAGCCACTGTCTCTCAACCTGCCAGCTCTGGTTGCCGATCATCAGGCGTGCCTGTTTGGGGCCGAGAGTGACCAGGGTGGCGTAGTAGATGCCGCCCGTCTCGTCGGTAAGGCTTACCATGGCGGGGTATTGCAGATTGCGCAGCTCATCGAGGCTCGCCTCCCCCTCCTGACAGCGCAGGCCGGCGCGGGGGGCGTTATCGCAGGTGGCATCCTCCAGCTCGGGCTCGTAGCCCCAGACCCGGTAGAGATTCTGCATTGCACTCTCGGGGTCGAGCGCCTGATTGATCGCCTCGGTGAGCTGCTCCTGCTGCTCGGCGGTCTCATCGACGGTAACCGGTACCTCGACCTTGACCACCGGCCGGGTGGGGAAGACGCCGAAGAACTGCCAGCCCCACCAGCCTGCCGCCACCAGCAGGGCGCCAGCCAGCGCGACCGTCAGGCCGGAGAGCCAGCTCCCCTCGTCACGGATCCCGCTCACCTCAAAGGCGGCCTGACTGATGTCGCCATGGACAATTTTGTAGCTGCCGCGGGCAAAGGCGGCGATCAGGGCGCGGTCGCAGATGAGGTTGATAAGACGGGGGATGCCACCGCTCAGGCGGTGGAGGGCCTGAATTGCCCTGGGGGTAAAAATGGGCTGCACGCAGCCGGCAACCTGCAAACGGAAGCGAACATAGGCATCCACATCGCCGGCACCCAGGGGCAGCAGGTGATAGCGAGCAGTAATGCGCTGGGCCAGCTGGCGCAGCAGGGGCTGGCGCAACATCTGCTGCAGTTCAGGCTGACCGATCAGCACCACCTGCAGCAGCTTCTTGTCGTCGGTTTCGAGGTTGGTCAGCAGACGCAGCTGCTCCAGCACTCCGGGCAGCAGATGTTGGGCCTCATCCACCAGCACCACGCTGCGCTTGCCTGCCGCCAGATTGGCCAGCAGGTGGTCACGGATCAGGTCGAACAGCTGCTTGATCCCCGCTTCGGCGGGGTAGGAAAGCTGAAACTCGTCACAGATGGCCGCCAGCAGATCCCGCTCGGTCAGCGAGGGGTTGAGGATATAGGCGATCTCGGTCTCGGCGGGCAGCTGTTGCAGCAGGCAGCGGGAGACAGTGGTCTTGCCGGTGCCCACTTCGCCAGTCAGTAGCACAAAGCCGCCGCCATCCTGCAAGCCGTAGCTGAGATGGGCCAGAGCCTCCCCGTGACGCTCGCTCATATAGAGATATTTGGGATTGGGCGAGATGGAGAACGGGTGTTCCGAGAGGCCAAAGAACTGTGTGTACATGAGGATTCTTTTGTGACCAGTTACAGGTAAAAATGTCTCCGGATGATAGCAAACCTCGCACTCATTGGAAGCTATCCGAGCGGGCAAGAGACAAATGACGGCACTTTCCCTTCATCTTGTGATCCAGAATCGGGATTGTGCCGGTCAAACGGTCAAAAAATAGCGGTGATTTGCAAAAATAAGTTTATTGTCAACAGCTTGGGGAGACGAAGTTTTCACCTGTCAGTTCGTTAACGGGTTTGCCGACTCAGCGATGATCCTGAAATTTGGCCGCAATATCCTTGAACTGCGCCTCGCAGGCGAGAAAGGCCGTGACGATGCCAGGATCAAAATGGCTGCCGCTCCCTTTCACAATGATCTCCTTCGCTTCCTCATGGCTGAAGGCGGGTTTGTAGACCCGTTTCGAGATGAGGGCATCGTAGACATCCGCCACCGCCATCAGCCGCCCCGAGAGGGGGATATCCTTACCCGCCAGCCCTGCCGGATAGCCGCTGCCATCCCACTTTTCGTGGTGGGTGAGGGAGATCTCCCGGGCCAGCCGCAGGAAGGAGTTGGAGCCCAGCTGCGCTTCGGCGCTCGCCAGCGCATCAGCGCCGATCTGCGGGTGGCGCTTCATGATGGCGAACTCCTCATCGGTCAGCTTGCCCGGCTTGAGCAGGATGGCATCGGGAATGCCCACCTTGCCCACATCGTGCAGCGGGGCCGATTTGAACAGCAGATCGATGGTTGCATCATCCAGTGGATAGCTATCCCAGTCGCTGAGGCTCAGATGCACTGCCAGCGCCTTGACGTAGTGCTGGGTACGGATGATATGGGCGCCGGTCTCGTTGTCGCGGGTCTCTGCCAGCGAGGCGAGCCCGAGAATGGCCACATCACGGGTCAGGTTGAGCTCGTCGCTGCGGGATTTCAGCTCGCCGATCATCTGATTGGTGCTGGCGGCGATAAGGCCGAACTCGTCATCCCGGGTGACCGGCACCCGGGCATCGAAGTCACCGCATTGCACTCTGGCCATGGTGCGGGTCTGGTGGCGCAGGGAGAGGCCAAGATTGCGGCCGTAGCCGTAAATGATGAGGGCGAGATAGCTGAAGGTCACCGTCATCACGAAGGCGATCTCCCACAGGATGTAGTGCTGGGCCTCGACCCTCGGCAGGCTGCGCTCCACCGTCACCAGCCACTCCAGATCCTTGTTGAACAGCAAAAAGAAGACGCACCCCAGCAGGCTGAGCGTCGCCAGGGTAAAGAGGATGAACTTGCGTGGCAGCGGCATGGCCAGCGGGTAGTTCAGCGCCAGGTTCTGCTCATCTTGCCGTGCTCTGGCTCGATGCCAATCCCGCTCCAGAGTCAGATCGGCCGCCACCAGAAAGCCGAGGGTGGTCATCCCCAGTAGCACCTTGAGGTGGCTTGTCAGTGGAAAATCGTGGGCCACTGCGTTGTAGCCAGAGAGCAGCAGCGCCCCCAGCAGGTAAAAGCCCAGCTCCAGCATGAATCCATCCAGACCGTTGCGCGGCAGGGGGCGCCTTGAGAGCAGCATGTTGCGTATGGCGAACATGATGGCGAACGTCACCAGCGTCGGCCCCAGCAGCTGGGGCAGGGTGAGACTCTCGAGAAACGGGCAGACCTGCCAGCCATAGAGACAAAAGAGTGACAGGGTAACCCCGTAATGCAGGGCACAACGCCCCGAGATTCTCATCATGATTTCACCTGAACAGCGTTTTTGTTGTTATGGCCGCCGCGACAGGCGCGCCATCCTCAGCACCGTTGCAGCAACAGACTACCAATAGAGTAGCCGGCGCCAAACGAGCAGAGGACGCCGCGCGCCCCGACAGGAAGGTCGCGATTGTACAGATGAAACGCGATGATGGAACCCGCCGAGCTGGTATTGCCATAGCTGTCGAGAATGACCGGCGCCTCCTGCTGGCTGGCATCGTGGCCCAGCAGCTTGCGGCCGATGAACTGGTTCATGGTGAGGTTGGCCTGATGGAGCCAGAGCCGGCTCAGGCTCTCGGCAGGCCAGCCTTGCTCATCGAGCTGGTTGGCGATCTGCTCGCACACCAGCGGCAACACCTCCTTGAACACCTTGCGCCCCTGCTGGCGAAACAGCTTGTCATCGCCGTAGCGGGTGCGCGGACTGAGCCGGTTCAAAAAGCCGAAGTTGTTGCGGATGTTGTTGGAGTACTGGGTCACCAGCTTGCTGGCCACCAGTTGCCACGGATTGGCTACCTTGCAATCGGCTTCCCGCTCCAGCAGCACCGCGGTGCAGGCATCGCCGAAGATAAAGTGGCTGTCTCTGTCCCGAAAATTGAGGTGCCCAGAGCAGATCTCCGGATTGACCACCAGCGCCACTTTGGCGGTGCCTGCCGCCAGCATGTCTGCGGCCGTTTTGATACCGAAGGTGGCAGACGAGCAGGCCACGTTCATGTCAAAGGCCATGCCGCTCGCCCCCAGATAGTGTTGCAGCTCGATAGCCAAGGCCGGATAGGGGCGCGGCATGTTGGACGCCGCCACTATGACCAGATCGATCTCCCCCGGCTCGCGGCCGGCGGCGATCAGCGCCTGTTCGGCGGCGGCTACCGCCATCTCCACCATGATGGAGGGCATCTCATCGGGTCGCTCCGCCAGCAGCGGTTGCATGATGTCGGGGTTGAGCACCCCCTCGCGGCTCACCAGATAACGGCTCTTGATACCGGAGGCCTTTTCGATGAACTCGCTGCTGGAATGCTGCTTGGCAGGGAGCTGGCCGGCGTCGATGGCGGAGGCGTTCTCCTCGTTGTAGAGATCCACATACTGGTTGAAGGCGGCCACCAGCTCTTCATTGCTGACGGCAAAGGGTGGGGTATAGAGGCCTGAGCCGCTGATCACGATAGAGGTCATCTTTGCTCCTCGCCGGGTACGTTCCCGGCTTGTCGGTTTATAGGGTTGAGAGGGCTACAGCTGGTCGATCGCCGCAGCGAGACCCGCCAGAGTCAGCGGATGCATCCGCCCGCCAACCACGTCATTCATCAGTTTGATGGAGGGATGCCAGAGCCACTCCCGGCGCGGGGTGGGGTTGATCCACACCAGTTTGGGAAAGTGTTGCTGCAAGCGGGTAAGCCACACCTGACCCGGCTCCTCGTTCCAGTGCTCGACGCTGCCGCCCGGCCAGGTGATCTCATAGGGGCCCATGGTGGCATCCCCTACCAGGATCACCCGGTAGTCGCTGCCGTAGGTGCGCAGCAGGCGCAGGGTATCGAACCGCTCCTCAAAGCGGCGCTCGTTATCCTTCCAGACGAAGTCATAGAGGCAGTTGTGAAAATAGAAGTACTCCAGATGCTTGAACTCGTGGCGCAGGGCGGAGAAGAGGCGCTGCACCTCGGCTACGTGGGCATCCATGGAGCCTCCGATATCGAAGAAAACCAACAGTTTGACCCCGTTGTGGCGCTCGGGCCGCAACTTCACATCGAGCCAACCCTGGCGGGCAGAACTTTTTATGGTGTCGTCGAGATCCAGCTCGTCGGGATTGCCTTTGCGCACCCAACGTCTGAGTTTGCGCAGTGCCAGCTGGATGGCGCGCTGGCCGAGCGGCGAGTCGTCGCTGAAGTTGCGATAGTGTCGGGCCTCCCATACCTTGGTCGCCTTGCCGTGCTGCCCCTCTCCACCCATGCGGATCCCCTCGGGGTGAAAACCGCCGTGGCCAAACGGGCTGCTGCCGCCTGTGCCTACCCACTTGTTGCCACCGGCATGGCGCTCTTTCTGCTCGCTTAATCGCTGGTTGAGGGTCTCCAGCAGCTTGTCGAGTCCGCCGAGGGATTTGAGCAGCGCCTTCTCCTCTGGGCTCAGCAGTCGCTCGAACTCCTTGCGCAGCCACTCCTCGGGCAGGCTCTCCGGCAGCAGGGGGATGGCTTCCAGCCCCTCGTAGTATTCGGCGAAGGCGCGATCGAAGCGATCGTAGTGGGCCTCGTCTTTTACCAGCAGGCAGCGGGAGAGTTGGTAGAACTCGTCCATGTCGACAGTGACCAAGTGGGCGGCCAGCGCGGCGTGCAAGTCCAGCAGCTCGCGCAGGCTGCAGGGGAGCTTGTGGCGGCGCAAATGGGTAAAAAAGTCGATCAGCATGAGTCAGCTGCCGCGCCGGGCCAGAAAGGCGAGCTTCTCAAAGAGATGCAGATCCTGCTCGGTCTTGAGCAGGGCGCCGTATAGCGCGGGCACCAGCTTGCCCGGCTCGCGGGCGCGCATCGCTTCGGGGGCGATATCGTCGGCCAGCAGCAGGCGGATCCAGTCCAAGAGTTCCGAGGTGGAGGGTTTCTTGCGCAGCCCCTCTACCTCGCGCAGCTCGAAGAAGAGCTCCATCGCTTCGCCGAGCAGGTTCTCCTTGAGGTCGGGGTAGTGGAGTTTGACGATAGCCTGCATCTCGGCCTTGTCGGGGAAGCGGATGTAGTGGAAGAAACAGCGGCGCAGGAAGGCATCCGGCAGCTCTTTTTCGTTATTGGAGGTGATGATGACGACCGGCCGCTGGCGCGCCTTGACTCGCTCGCCGGTCTCGTAGACGTCGAACTCCATCCGATCCAGCTCCAGCAGCAGATCGTTGGGGAATTCGATGTCGGCCTTGTCGATCTCGTCGATCAGCAGCACCGGTCGCTGTTCGGCGCTGAAAGCCTGCCACAGCTTGCCCTGGCGAATGTAGTGGCTGATATCGGCCACTTTAGGGTCACCTAGCTGGGAGTCGCGCAGCCGGGCTACCGCATCATATTCGTAGAGTCCCTGCTGGGCTTTGGTGGTGGACTTGATATGCCAGGCAATGAGATCGGTGCCGAGATGGTCGGCGACCGCTTCTGCCAGTACCGTCTTGCCGGTGCCCGGCTCCCCTTTGATCAGCAGCGGTTTTTCGAGGGAGATGGCAGCATTGACAGCCATCTTCAATGCATCGGAGGCGAGATACTGGCTGCTTCCTGAAAATCCCATAACGTCGGTTCCTTTGACGATTGGCACCCGGAGTCAGGGGCCAGAGAGAATAAGCTCTATATGTTGTAATACCATATGGTTATAACGAATAGTCACTTCTCATTCAGAAACCACAGGGTAATCTTGTTTCATCGTCGTAACAAACACAGGGATAGCACCATGAGCAAAATTTTTGAGGACAATAGCCAGACTATCGGTCACACCCCGCTGGTTCGTCTCAACCGTGTTACCAAAGGCCGCGTGCTGGCCAAGATCGAGAGCCGCAACCCCAGCTTCAGCGTCAAGTGCCGTATCGGTGCCAACCTGATCTGGGATGCCGAGAAGCGCGGCATCCTGACCAAGGGTAAGGAGATCATCGAGCCCACCAGCGGCAACACGGGTATTGCTCTGGCCTTTGTCGCAGCAGCTCGCGGCTATCCCATTACCCTGACCATGCCGGCCACCATGAGCCTGGAGCGCCGCAAGCTGCTCAAGGCGCTCGGTGCCAATCTGGTGCTGACCGAAGGACCGCTCGGCATGAAAGGGGCCATTGCCAAGGCCAACGAGATCCTCGAGTCCGAGCCGGGCAAGTATGTGCTGTTGCAGCAATTTGAAAACCCGGCCAACCCGGAGATCCACGAAAAGACCACCGGCCCCGAGATCTGGGATGCCACTGACGGCGAGGTAGATGTGTTCGTGGCCGGGGTCGGTACCGGTGGCACCATTACCGGTGTCTCCCGCTACCTGAAGAAGACCCAGGGCAAGGCGGTGGTCTCTGTCGCCGTTGAGCCTGCCGAGTCGCCGGTTATCAGCCAGAAGCTGGCCGGTGAAGAGATCAAACCGGGCCCCCACAAGATCCAGGGGATTGGTGCCGGCTTTATCCCGGGCAACCTTGACCTCTCCCTGATTGACCGGGTTGAGCAGGTGACCAGTGACGAAGCTATCGAGATGGCCCGCCGCCTGATGGAGGAGGAGGGGATCCTGGCTGGTATCAGCTCCGGTGCAGCCGTGGTGGCTGCCAGCCGTCTGGCCGAGCTGCCGGAGTTTGAAGGAAAAACGATTGTCGTCATCCTGCCGAGCGCCGCGGAGCGCTACCTCTCCAGCGCCCTGTTTGCCGGCGTATTCAGCGAGCAGGAGCTGCAGCAGTAAACCACAAGATTGCACTGACAAGACGGCGCTCCCAGGAGCGCCGTTTCTTTATGGGCTAGACTCTGCATCGCCCAGCGCCACTCGGGACCTTATTTTTTGGGGTAAAATAACAAGCTCCGGAGCGAGAAAAAAAGCAGACATTCTGTGATAAATCTCATATCCTGTGCGGCGTCACGCGGTGTCTGATGGTCAGGTATCACAAAGTAACAAAGTGTTATTTTTCGTTATAAAATAATTTCAGGCCAGTCCTGATGCGGCTTGTAGCTCAATAACGGAAAAACCCCGATCAAGACACCGAAATACTGCACAGAAAATTGACCTGGATTAAACCATTGCGGGTCTGCTTTCGTTACTTTACAACATATCCATACTGACACGGTGGGTCAGGTTGTCTGAAAAGCGACCAGCTCACTAAAAAATATCAATAATATGGGGTGAAACCATGTACGAGAAGTCTGTTGTTATTACTGCTGAAAACGGCCTGCACACCCGTCCGGCAGCTCAGTTCGTGAAAGAAGCCAAAGAATTCCAAAGCGAGATCACTGTGGTCTCCGGTGGCAAATCAGCCAGCGCCAAGAGCCTGTTCAAGCTGCAGACTCTGGGTCTGACCAAAGGCACCAACGTGACTATCCAGGCCGACGGCCCGGACGCTCAGAAAGCCGTTGAGAAGCTGGTTGCCCTGATGGACGAGCTGGAGTAATCCAGCTTTATTCCTCCCCCACAGTCGTTTTAATAGGAAGGATTATGATATCTGGCATTCTTGCGTCCCCCGGTATCGCATTCGGTAAGGCGCTTCTTCTGAAAGAAGATGAAATCGTTATCAATCAGGGCAAGATCTCTGCTGACCAGATTGATGTCGAGATCAACCGCTTCCTCGAAGCCCGCACCAAGTCAGCTGCACAGCTGGAAGCCATCAAAGAGATGGCCGGTCGCACCTTCGGCGAAGAAAAAGAGGCCATCTTCGAAGGCCACATCATGTTGCTCGAAGATGAAGAGCTGGAAGGGGATATCAAATCCTTCATCAAAGATAACAAGGCATCCGCCGACAAAGCCATCTACGAGGTGATCGAACAGTACGCCAAGATGATGGCCGAGCTGGACGACCCTTATCTGCGCGAGCGCGCAACCGACTTCCGTGACATCGGTACCCGTCTGGTCAAGAACGTCCTGGGCATCGCCGTTGTCAACCTGAGCACCATCGACGAAGAGGTGATTCTGGTCGCCAAAGACCTGACTCCGTCCGAGACCGCTCAGATCAACCTGAAATATGTGCTGGGTTTCGTTACCGACATCGGTGGCCGTACCTCTCACACCTCCATCATGGCCCGCTCCCTGGAGCTGCCGGCTATCGTGGGCACCAACGACATCACCGATCGCGTCAAGAACGGTGAGATGATCCTGCTCGATGCCATCAACAACAAGGTTGTGATCAACCCGAGCGAAGCCGAGCTGGCCCAGTTCAAAGAGACTCAGGCCCGTTATCAGGCCGAGAAGGACGAGCTGGCCAAGCTGAAAGATCTGCCAGCCATCACGCTGGATGGTCATCAGGTCGAAGTGTGCGCCAACATCGGTACCGTCAAGGATACCGAAGGTGCCATCCGCAATGGCGCCGAAGGCGTGGGTCTGTACCGTACCGAGTTCCTGTTCATGGATCGTGACGCGCTGCCGACCGAAGACGAGCAGTTCAAAGCCTACAAAGAAGTGGCCGAAGCGATGCCGGATCAGCCGATCATCGTGCGTACCATGGACATTGGCGGCGACAAAGAGCTGCCGTACATGAATTTCCCGAAAGAGATGAACCCCTTCCTGGGCTGGCGTGCCGTGCGTATTTTCTTCGATCGCGAAGACATCATGCACGCTCAGCTGCGGGCCATTCTGCGTGCGTCTGCCTTTGGCAAACTGCGCATCATGTTCCCGATGATCATCTCTGTCGAAGAGTTCCGTAGCCTGAAAGCTACCGTAGAGACGCTGAAAGCCGAACTGCGCGCCGAAGGCAAAGCCTTTGATGAATCCATCGAAGTGGGTATCATGATCGAGACCCCGGCTGCTGCCGTCATGGCTCATCATCTTGCCAAGGAAGTGGATTTCTTCAGTATCGGTACCAACGACCTGACCCAGTACACCCTGGCTGTCGACCGTGGTAACGAGATGATCTCCGCCATGTACAACCCGCTGTCACCCTCCGTCCTGACCCTGATCAAGATGGTTATCGATGCATCCCATGCCGAAGGCAAGTGGACCGGTATGTGTGGTGAACTGGCTGGTGACGAGCGTGCCACCCTGCTGCTGCTGGGTATGGGTCTGGATGAGTTCTCCATGAGCGCCATCTCTGTACCGCGTATCAAGAAGCTTATCCGCAACACCAACTTCGAAGATGTGAAGGCAATGGCTGATCAAGCACTGAGCTTTGCCACCGCTGCTGAAATCGAAGCGTGCGTAGATAACTTTATTAAGCAGAAGGCAGTCTGCTAAGATCGGCTGCAAACAGCGACAAATCATCTCTAGGAGCTTTATATGGGTCTGTTCGACAAACTGAAGAAACTGGTTTCCGACGATAGCTCTGACACCGGCGGCATCGAAATCTTTGCTCCGCTGTCTGGCGAAATCGTGCCGATCGAAGATGTACCCGACGTAGTCTTCGCCGAGAAGATCGTCGGCGACGGCATCGCCATCAAGCCGGCTGGCAACAAGATGGTTGCTCCGTGCGACGGCACCATCGGCAAGATCTTCGAGACCAACCACGCGTTCTCTCTGGAATCCGACTCCGGCATCGAGCTGTTCGTTCACTTCGGTATCGACACCGTTGAGCTGAAAGGCGAAGGCTTCAAGCGTATCGCTCAGGAAGGCCAGCAGGTCAAGCGCGGCGACACCATCATCGAGTTCGATCTGGCCGTTCTGGAAGCGAAAGCCAAATCTACCCTGACTCCGGTGGTGATCTCCAACATGGACGAGATCAAAGAGCTGGTGAAGATGACTGGTGCCGTGACTGTGGGCGAGACCCCGGTGATCCGCATCAAGAAATAAGCCGTGACGGGCCAAGCGCCTGTTACTGCAACAAAAAAACCGAAGCCTTGTGCTTCGGTTTTTTTATGGCTGCGATCAGGGCCAGAACCCCTTTCCTCTCCTCCCTTTACTCTTTCGCGACCACCACCCGGTTACGCCCCTGCTCCTTGGCGAGATAAAGCGCCCGATCCGCCATCATCAGCAGGTAGTCGATGCTCTGATCGCCCCGGGTTGCGGCGCAGCCAAGGCTGATAGTGAGAGTGATAGCTTGTCCCTGCCATGGCATGACCTGCTCGCTGACCTGCTGGCGCAGCCGTTCGGCCCGGCAAGCAGCTTGCTCCAGCGTGTGGTCCGGCAAGATCAGCAGAAACTCCTCGCCGCCCCAGCGGGCCAGGCACTCCCCCGGTTGCAGCAGCTCAGTCATGGTTTCGGCAACGGCGCAGAGCGCCGCATCCCCGGCAGGGTGACCGTAACGGTCGTTGATCTGCTTGAAGTGGTCGATATCGCCCAGCACCAGGGCAAAGGCATCGCCCTGCATCCGGTGGGATTGCAGCTGCTGCTCGGCACCACGACGATTGCACAGCTCGGTGAGGGGGTCGGTACAGGAGAGGCGGCTCACCTCTTCCACCATGCACTGCAGGTCGTGAATGTCGCGGAAGGTGACGATATGGCCATCCGGGATTGCATCGGCCCCCAGCTGGGCCGTCACCACGAACCAGCGGTGCTGGCCATTCTTGCAGCGGATCAGGGCGGGTATCTCTGCGACTTCCAGCCCCTGTTGCAGTGACTGCTCTACCTCGGTGTGCCAGGCCTGAATGATCGCGCTGCGGTAGGTTGCATCCGGATAGGCGAGGCGAAACCAGCTGTCCATATCGGGCAGGTCGGTCAGGTCATACCCGAGCTGCTCGCGAAAGGCGCGGTTGAGAAAGCGATGGCGACGAACAGGGATGCTGTCACCGGTATCGGGCAGACCCTCGCGGCGCGCCACCGATTCTGACACCAGAATGGGGAGCGGTATCACATCAAAGGAGCGAAACAGGATCTGCTGCAGTTCTCTCTCTTCCATCGTCACGTGGTGCTCCCTGATCCTTTTGTCACTTTCTCTAACATAGGTTAGCCAGCGCAGGTGGTAAATGGATTTCTGGGGCACGGCGGAGGCGGGCTCTCGTCTCATCTGAAAGCAGGGAAAAAGGGGGGGGAGGAGCAGCATTTTGCACCAGATCGGATGGGGTCTGCTGCGTGTCTGCCGATGTCACCAGCGCGGCTTGCGGTAATGATTCAGCACGTTTAGTGGCTTATTTTATAAACCTTTTTGTTTATAAAATAACAGTATTCTGTCGCCAGAGAGGGCAACACCTGCCGGGTGGCCATCTCCCCAAGGCTTGCCGAGCCTCCTCCGATCCGCTGACCGATCATGTGAACGCAATAAAAAAGCCGCTCACACAGGTGAGCGGCTTTTCCTGAACTGCCTTCCCCTTAAGCGGGCTGCTTGCCCTCGTCAGCGGGAGGTGGCGGCAGGGCGCCGGAGTTGGATTCGACCTTCTGCTCCTCCCCCTGCATGTTCTTGATGTAGACATCCATCTGGTTGAAGGCGATCTCGATGCCATTCTCGCGGAACAGCTGGTCGATCTTGCGGTTCAACTCGTCCACCGCCGGGTTGCGATCTCCCAGTTCGCTCACGAAGAAGCGCAGCTCATGATCCAGGGTGCTGGCACCGAAGGTGAGGAAGTAGACGATGGGCGCCGGGTCTTTCAACACGCGGCTGTTCTCGTCCGCCGCCTGTTTGAGCAGGGTGCGGGTCAGCTCCAGATCGGAACCGTATGCCACGCCTACCCGCACGATCACCCGAGTCACGGTGTCACTCAGCGACCAGTTGATCAGACGTTCGGTCATCAGCTGCTGGTTGGGGATGATCACCTCTTTGCGGTCGAAGTCGGTCAGGGTGGTGGCGCGAATGCGGATCCGCGAAACGGTACCCGAGAAGGAGCCGATGGTGACGGTGTCACCGATCCGCACCGGACGCTCGAACAGGATGATGATGCCGGAGACGAAGTTGGAGAGGATCTCCTTCATGCCAAAACCGATACCGACTGACAGACCACCCGCTACCCACTGCAGCTTGTCCCACTGCACGCCCATCATGGAGAGGGCGGTCAGCGAGCCGAAGCCGATCAGTACGTAGTTGAGCATGGTGGTGATGGCGTAGGCCGTCCCCTGAGCCAGGTTTAGCTTGGAGAGCACCAGCACCTCCAGCAAACCCGGCAGGTTGCGTGCCAGCGACCAGGCACCGCCGAGCAGCAGGAGGCCGATCAGTACGTCACTCAGGCTGATGGGGAAGAGCACGGCATTGGCGCCGGTGCCTTCACTGCGGTGCCACAGCACCATGCTGTCGAGGTAGGAGAAGACCGCCACCAGATCGGACCAGAGCCAGTAGAAGGCGACGCCGAAGATCAGCATCAGCACGGTGCGAGTCAGACGCAGGGACTGCTGGCTGACATCCTCCAGATCCATCGGCTGCTCTTCGATGGACTCGCCACCTTCCGCATCTTCCGAGGACTTGTGCTCACGTTTGGCCACGGCGCGGCGGTAGGCCAGACGACGGGCCGCCAGCTCCAGCCCGCGCAGGGCGGTGCGGTAGACCAGGCTCCAGATGATCAGCAGATAGAAGGATTCGATCAGGCGACCGGTCAGCTTCAGCGCGGTGTAGTAGTAGCCGAGCATCGCCAGCACGATCAGCGCCACCGGGGCCAGTGCCAACGCAATGGCGGTCATGGTCTGGGTCATGCTCGCCTCGCCCTTGATGCGGGCGCGGGAGATGGGGAACACCAGATAGGCGGCCAGTGCCAACAGGATCAGGGTGAGAGCCTGACCGATCACGTCGTTGCCCAGGGTGGAGGGTTCTACCACCGCCTTGGTCGACAGCATGATGAGGGGCAGCAGCGGCAGCCAGAGGTAGCGCATGCTGTTGCGTTTGGCCTGCAGCTCGGCGCGCGGGATGCGGAAATGGGATTCACCGAGCCCGCCCGGGCGCATGACCGCCATGTAGATGCTGAATACCAGATAACCGAGGGCCAGGTTAAGGGTGATCTGGAAGATGAGCTTGGGGCTCAGCAGACCACAGTAGGTGAGCAGCAAGCCGCCCGCCAGAATGAACAGGCTGCCCGGCAGGCGTTGCAACAGGGTAAAGAAGAGTGCACGCGGGGTGTGCCACTGGCTGTCCTGACGGAAGCGGCCCAGATCCTTGGCTATCTTTTTCTGGCGTTCGGCCAGCGCTGGACGCTTCCACATCAGCAGGCCGCCGATCAGCAGCAGCGGGAAGGCGAGCAGGGAGACGCCGAGCAGTTCCTGACGCCACTGGCTCCAGTCCGGTTTCAGTACCCAGTCGGAGGCCTGTTTGTAGGCTTGGGCCGGCCAGCTGATGGCCCACTTGAAGTCGATCGGTTTGTTGCTGCTTACCCAGAAGATGTGCTGCTGCAGGGTAAATTCGATAGAGGCATAGACCCGCGCCAGCTGCTGCTGGGTCAGCTGCAGACTGATGGCGTTGGTGAGCTGGCTGTCGAGCTGGCGGTTGAGCTGATCGAGCAGATTGATGCGGGTATCGATCAGTTTGCTGAGACTCTCTTTGTCCTCCTCGCTGACCGGCTCTTTGCTGCCCTCGATCAGGTTGTCCAGATAGAGGTTCTTCTGGAACAGCTGGTCACGCTGCTGGCTCAGCTCGAACTGGGCCAGATGGAGGTCGGCGATCTGCTCTTCCAGGTTTTTGACGGCGATGGTGGGCGCCGCTTCCAGCTGTTGATAAAGCTGATAGAGGATGCGTGACAGCAGCAGATTGCCCTTGAGCATCTGCACCTGTTCGTTGAGGTTGCGTTCGGTCTGGGTGCCGCGCTCCAGCCAGCTCTTGGCCTGCAGGTTTTTCTGCACCAGCGAGTTGAGGTTGGTGGTGGCGCTGATGAGTTGCTGGCTGAGCTGGTGGTTGAGGACCTGCTCTTTTTGTACCAGCGGGCTGTCTTCGGTCGCCACCAGCTCGCCGGTCTGTTCGGCGGTTTTCTCGGTGTCGCCGAGGCGCTTGGCACTGCTCTGCTCCTGCAGCAGTTGCAGTTTTTGCTCTTCACTGGTGAGGCGGGCGTTCTGGTAGTCGCGCTGTTTGACCGCCAGATCCTGCATGCTGGTACGGTTGTCCATATCCTTTTGCAGCTGGGAAATTTGCAGGTCGAGCAGTGCCAGCTCTGTATTGAGCTTCATCTTCTCGGCGCTGCTGACGTTCTCGCCGGCAGTGAGACGGCTGCGGATCTCCTGACTGCGCTGATAGGCGCGGCTCATGCTGCTCTGGGCGCGCTCTGGCAGGGTTTGCAGGTTGGTGAGCTGGCTGCCGATGGCGCCGAGTGCCTCCTGGGCGGCCTGCATGTTGGCCAGCACATCGGGCTGGCGGTTGTCGAGCTCGGCCAGACTCATGCTGGCGTATTCACTCTTGATCTGCTCCGGGCTCTTGCCCTGGGTCAAGTCGTTGAGCTTGGCGCTGATGTCGCGTAGCTCACCCGGCAGATTGCGAATGCGCTGGGCTTGCGCCTTGGCTTTCGCCTCCTCCTTGTCGATGCTGTCGAGCAGGGCGAGGGTATCGGTCAGAAACTTCTGATCGTTTTGTTGACTGACGGTCAGGGTCTCGGATTTGCCCAGATTGTCCAGCGCCCGCTGGACTGTGGCGCGGGAGGGAACATCCTGCGCCATGGCTTGCGGAGCACCGCAGAGGCTGACGAGTAGGCAGAGCAGCGGCAACAGGATGGCCGATGCTCTCTTGAAGGGTGTTGATTGCATATAACTTCCGGGTTATTGCGCGGTAATTGGGAAATTTCCCACCTGGATTAAATCCGCGGGGATTCTAACACCGGCACCCTTTGCGAAGCAGGGGGGAGGGATAAAAAAAACGGCGCCCGCAGGCGCCGTTTTCAGCGTGTTCAGTTCCGATTAAAGAACGTGAACAGAAGCGGTGTTGGTGGTGCCGCTCGGTACCAGAGCACCGGAGACCATCACAACTACGTCACCTTTCTGGCCCATGCCGATTTCCAGCGCGGCTTCTTTACCGATGCGATAGAAATCGTCGGTAGAGGCAATGCTGTCAACCACGTGAGCAACCACACCCTTGGTCAGAACCAGCTGGGCAGCGGTCTTCTTGTTGGTGGTGATAGCCAGGATCCAGGCTTTCGGGAAGTACTTGCGGATGGCCTTGGCAGACTTGCCGCCTTCGGTGGCAACCACGATCAGCGGGGCGTCCAGCTTCTCGGAGGTCTCTACCGCACCTTTACATACGGCTTCGGTGATGCGTAGCTTGTTGCTGTCATTGGCAGCAGACAGGTTGGACGGCATCACGGCATCGGTACGCTCGCAGATGGTTGCCATGATGGTCACGGCTTCCAGCGGGTACTTACCCTTGGCAGATTCACCGGACAGCATGACTGCATCGGTACCGTCCAGGATGGCGTTGGCCACGTCGCCGGCTTCGGCACGGGTCGGACGCGGGTTCTTGATCATGGAGTCCAGCATCTGGGTGGCAGTGATAACCACTTTGCGGGCCTTGTTGCACTTGGCGATGATCATCTTCTGGGCGAAGATAACCTCTTCAACCGGGATCTCTACACCCATGTCGCCACGAGCAACCATGATGCCGTCGGAAACAGCCAGGATCTCGTCGAAGTTGTCCAGACCTTCCTGGTTTTCGATCTTGGAGATGATCTGGATGTTCTCGCCGCCGTGGGCTTTCAGGTGCTCACGGATTTCCAGTACGTCTTCTTTCTTGCGGATGAAGGAAGCAGCAACGAAATCAACGCTCTGCTCGCAACCGAAGATCAGGTCGCGCTTGTCTTTCTCGGCCAGGGCCGGCAGCTTGATGGAGACGCCCGGCAGGTTGACGCCCTTGTTCTCGCCCAGATCGCCGTTGTTCAGTACTTTACAGACAACTTCGCGCTCGGTGATCTCGATGACGTCCAGACCGATCAGACCGTCGTCAACCAGGATGCGGTTGCCGACGCGCAGGTCGTTGGCGAAACCTGCATAGGTCACGGCCACTTTGTCTTTGTTGCCAACCACGGTCTGGTCGGTGGTGAAGGTGAAGGTCTGGCCAGCAACCAGTGCTACGTCATTGCCACCTTCCAGCTTCATGGTACGGATTTCCGGACCCTTGGTATCCAGCAGGATAGCTGCGCGCTTGCCGGTCTCGGCCATCACTTCGCGCAGGTTGCGGATACGGGTGCCGTGCTCTTCGTAATCACCGTGAGAGAAGTTCAGGCGCATGACGTTCATGCCGGCGTCCAGCATTTTTGCCAGCATTTCTTTGGATTCGGTCTTGGGACCGATGGTGCAGACGATTTTGGTCTTTTTCATGTCAGTCTTCATGGTTAAGGAGTTTCCGCCGAGCAATATACACCAGTTTTTGGATTCTTTTTATGATCCAGAAACAACGTTTTGACCAGATAACGTTTTCTTTTCAGGGATAACGTTTTCCTGATGGTCACTTTTTAGAGCATGCATCCACTGGTCTGAGCTGATTGACGACAAATGTTGCCATCTGTGTCTTATTGGCGGAGAGAAGGTTCAGATGTTGTAAAATGACCACCTGCTCACTGTCACCGTCTTGTCACCAGCTTGCGCAAAGATGTTAGCCCATTGGCGCGCTTGTGAAGGGGAAACAGATGGAAAACAGCCCATGGGGTGGCCCGGTCCTGCTTTTGCTGGCGGGGGCACTGCTGCTGGCTCGTGCCATGCCTGACGCTATCTGGCCGGGCAATCACCACTGGCGCTCAGCCTTTACCGGCAACCACTCTGCCGAAGGAGCGGCACCGGTCTCGGCAGAGGTGGCCGCAGAGCGATTGCTGTTGCAGGAGTGGCTGGCGCAGGGGGCGGCGACCCGCGTGGCCCTTTCCGGCGAGAGGCATTGAACGGTCATCAGGTTGCGGGGCAACCGCAAAGCGGGCTAACCAGACGGGCTGCCCTCTTTTGACAATGGTGGGGCTGGCCATCTGATTATCAATAATGGGTTGATAGTGCTTATTCATTTAGCCTGATTGTTAACCTGTTGAGGCGAGCTGATAATGAATTCAGCGGCGTTGCCTTGTGGCAAAAATCGCCATCCAAACCCTTGCTGGAGTCACTGTTATGTCCCTCGTCCCCGTCTGGTTTATCTCTCACGGCGCACCGGATCTGGTGTTGCGTGATCAACCTGCCACCCGATTTCTGAGCACCCTGCGGCTGGGGGATCTCAAGGGATTGGTGGTCATCTCCGCTCACTGGTTCAGCCGCGAGCTGCAGATCAACGTCGAGCCCAATCCGGCGCTGATGTACGATTTTTACGGCTTCCCCGAGCCGCTCTACCGGATGCGCTGGCCAGCCAGCAGCCCCGAATGGTTACAGCAGGCGGTGGGTGATCAGCTGACGCTGGCGGGTCTGAGCGCGACCCCGGTGCGGCGTGAGCTGGACCACGGGGTCTGGTCGCCGCTTTCCCTGATCGACCCGGACAGCGAGATCCCGCTGGTGCAGATCTCCATCCCCGCCAGCTTCACCCCGACCCAGCTCTGGCAACTGGGGGAGGCGCTTGCCGAATTGCGCAGTCAGGGGATTGGTATCCTCGCTTCCGGCGCCATCACCCACAACCTGCGGGCGTTGGGGCCCGAGGGGTCGCCGGTGCCGCGCTGGGCCAGCCAGTTTGTCGACTGGCTGGAAGGGGCGATGGCGGCAGAGGAGCGGGAGGCGCTGCTCGACTATCGTCGGCTGGCCCCCGGGGCGGTGGAGTCTCACCCCCATGACGATCACCTGCGCCCGCTCTTTGTGGCGCTGGGGGCCGCGCAGGGCAAGGCACCGATCCTGCTGCACGAGAGCTGGGATGGCGGCAGCCTCTACATGGGGGCTTATCGCTTCGATTAACGAGCGCCGTGCAAGCAAGAGCCCGCCAATTGGCGGGCTCTTGTCGTTTTGGGGATTGGCTATGGTCAGGGGACGATCACCCGGCTTTCGCCGCCACCAAGGGCTTCAACCCTGACTTGCACGCCAATCCGCTCCACCAGGGTCTGGACGTGGGAGATAACCCCGATCTGGCGGCCGGCGGCCTGCAGGGAGTCGAGGCTGGCGAGCGCCAGATCCAGGCTGTCCGGATCCAGGGTGCCGAACCCCTCGTCGATAAAGAGCGACTCAACCTGGGTCTGCCGTGACGAGAGGCTGGAGAGGGCCAGCGCCAGCGCCAGCGACACCAGAAAACTCTCGCCGCCGGAGAGGGAGTCCACCGAGCGCACCTCGTCCCCCATGTCGAGATCCACCACCTGCAGCGCCAGATCGGTGCCGGGCACTCGCTCCAGCCGATAGCGGGGCGAGAGCTCGGCGAGCTGGGCGTTGGCTTCCAGCAGCAGGCGCTCGAGGGTGAGGCTCTGGGCAAAAGTGCGGAACTTGGCGCCGTTGGCCTGCCCGATCAGATCGCACAGCTTTTGCCAGTGATCGGCGACTGCCTGCTGGCTGGCGAGCTCCTGCTGCAGGCTGCCCGCCTTGAGGGCGGCCGCTTCGGCTTGCGCCAGCGTGCTCTTGCACTCGAACAGTTGCTCGTCGAGCTCGCGGCAGTGGGCTTCCAGCGCCGTGAGCCGCAGTACCAGCTCCTCCTGCGGCAGGGCAGCCAGCTCGGGGTGATGCTCGCGATAGCGTTCCCGCTTGCTCTCCTCCAGCGCCAGCGCCCGCTGCCGCTCGGCAAGGCGGGTGCGCGCCTCGCCAACCGCATCCTCCAGCCCCTGCAGGGCGGCGCGGCGCGCCTTGAGCTCATCGGGGCTGATGGCCAACAGCCGGCGCAGGTCGTATTCGGCGATGCCGAGGGTACTGGCGTGGGCCGCCCAGCGGCCCAGCACCTCCCGCTTGCGGCGGCTGCTCACCTGTTTTTCCTGCTCCACATGGGTGAGGCGGGTCTTGAGCTCGGTCTGCCGCTCGCGCAGGGTGCGGGCGCTCTGTTGCATCGCCTCCAGTTCGCTGGCGACCTGCTGCAGTCGTTGCTGCCAGCGGTTCTCGACCAGTGCGATATCCTCACCACCCAGACAGGCAGCGCGGCTGGTGAGCAGTCCCTGCCGCTGCTGCTCGTGCTCCTTGTAGTCCCGCTCCAGCTTGTGCAGCAGTTCGCGTTGGGTCTGCAGGCGCGCCTCCTGCGCGCTCAGGGCCGGGGTGAGACTGGCGATCTCGCTGGCCAGCCGCTCCCACTCGCTCTGGCCGTGCAGCCAGGCCTCGCAGGCCCGCTGCCACTCACGCCACTGCTGGCTGCCGAGCCACTGGCGCCAGGGTTGGCCAACCATCTGTTCATCGAGACGGTTGCCCCCCTGTTCGAGGCGCTGGCGCAGGGTTGTTTCCTGCTCGCCCATCGCCTTCACTTCCCCTTCCAGCGTGATGCGATGGCGGTCGGCCTCCTGCCACTGCTGCTCGAACTGCTGGTGCTGGGCGCCCAGCTGGCTCAGCTGCTGGCGAACCCCCTGCAACTGCTGCTGGCCGAGTTGGGCCTGACGCAGCAGTTGCTGGCTCTGGGCCAGCCCCTGCTCCAGCGTCTGGCCGTGGCCGAGCAGGGTGCTCATCAGCTCGTTCCACTCAATGGGGCTCTGGCGCAGTGGCAGCGGATGGCCCAGCAGGGTATCGCCTCCGAGCTGCAGCCAGCGCTGGGTCAGCTGCTCGGCGCGCGCCTCCAGCTCCGGCAGGTGCTGCTGGCGCACCGCCAGCTGGCGAGCCAGCTCCTGACGCTCGCTCTCGCACTGAATGTATTGGTGGTTGAGCTGCTCCCACTCCAGCTCCAGGCTGCGGGCCCGCTCCGCCAGTTGACCGAGAATGCCGGCCACCTGTGGCTGGCTCTGGCTGTAGGGGTGCTCCTCGGCGCCGCACAGCGGGCAGGGGGTGCCGTCGCTCAGGATATGGCGATACTGCTCGAACGTGGCCACCGCCCGGGACTGCTCCAGCGCGTGGCGCGCCTCGTCCCGCTGCAGGGCAAGCCGCTCGCGGGCGGGTGCCAGCTCTTCGCCAAGGGCGGCGAGTTTGCCGAGCGCCTGCTCCAGTTGGCCAATCTCCTGTTGCAAGCGGGTATGCTGCTCGCCGTGGTTGCGGCCATAGTCGGCCAGCTCCAGCAGTTGGCGCAGCTGACCCAGCTGTTCGGTCTGCTGCTGCCACTGCTCCTGCGCCTTGGCGAGGCGGCTCTCCCACTGCTGCTCCTGCAACTCGTTCTGTTGCTGTTGTAGCCGAGCTTGTTCCTGTTGCCAGTAGTCGCGCTCCTGCTGGCCCTGTTCCAGCTGGCGTTGCAGCTGCTGCAGGGCGCGCAGCTTGTGATCCCGCAGGGTGAGCAGTTGCTGCAGCTTGTCGGCATCCTCGGCCCAATCCTGCATGGCGGTGAGCAGGGGCTGCCACTGGCGGGCGACCGGTGCCAGCTCCTTGTTTTCTTCCAGCCAGAGGCTCCACTGCTGGTGCTGGCGCCTGAGCTGTTCCACCTGTCGGCTCTGCTCGCGCCACCCCTGCTCGAGGGTGAGCTGCACTTCCCGCTCCTGAGTCCCCTCCTGCTGGATCTTCTGCAACTGCTGCTGCTTTTCCCGAATGCGGGTGTCGAGCTCCTGTGCCCGCTTCAGTTCGGGTTGAAGGGCGCCCCATTCGCGCTCGGCGGCGATCTTCTCGGCCAGCAGCTGCTGTTCGGTGAGGGCGCTCTGCTGGGTCTGCTCCTCGAGTTTGGCCAGCTCCGGCCCCAACTCGGCGATCACCTTCTCCTGCTGCTGTACCTCAAGAGTGAGGCGGGCCAGCTCGTCGTGATCGGCGCGGGCCACCTGGGCCTGCTCGGCGCGGGCAAACTCCTCTCGCTCGGGAGCTGCCGCACCATGGGCCTGCATGGCCGCCTCCAGCGCGGCTTCAGCCTCGCTGCAACCTTGTTGCTGAGTGGCGATGCGGCTGTTGAGGTCACGCAGATCCTGCATCAGCTGCTGTTGCTGCTGTTCATGCTTGAGGCTGGTGGCGAGATTCACCTGCCGGCTTACCCACTGCTCGCGGTTCGCCTCGTCCATCAGCGCCACGTCGCCGAGGCGCTGAGTGATGGCGGCCAGCTTCTGCTGCTCTTCCCGCGCCCGTTCATAGGTCTGGATGGAGATGGCGGAGTAGAGCTCGGTGCCGGTCATCCGTTCGAGCAGGGCAGAGCGCTCGTTGGCGTCCGACTTGAGGAAGGCGGCGAATTCCCCCTGCGGCAGGATCACCGCACGGCGGAACTGCTCCCAGGAGAGGCCCACCAGCTCGTCGATGCGATCCTGCAGCTCCCGCTTGCTGCCGGAGAAGACCTGACCCGACTCGACATCGGTCAGGGTGCGCTCCTGCGCCTGAAAGCGCCCCTCTGCGCGGTTGCGGGCGCGGCGCACCGCCCAGCGGGCCAGCCAGATGCGGCCATCGCAGCCGCGAAACTGCACCTCGGCAAAGCCGCTGGCGTGACCGCGACTGAGGATGCCACGCACGTCGTTGGCCTTGAGCTTCTCCTCGTCATCCATGCGGCCCACTTCGGCCACGTTCTTGCGATTGGCGATAAAGCGCGGCATCTCGTCGTAGAGGGCGAGACAAATGGCGTCGAGCAATGTGCTCTTGCCGGCGCCGGTATTGCCGGTGATGGCAAACAGCCCCGCGGCGCCGAGAGCCCCGCGGGTAAAGTCGATGGTGAAGGCGCCGGTCAGACTGGCCAGATTCTCACCAGACAGAGACAAGATTTTCATTGGTTAGACTCCTTCACCTGCTCCAGGATCTCTTCAAACGAGGCGACCAGCTGTGCCTCGGGCTCCCCCTCGAACTGGCGCTGATAGCAGAGGCGAAAAACTTCGGTGGGGGAGAGCTCATCCAGCCTGCGCCGCTCGCGACCATCGGCCAGCCCTTCGCCCGAACCCTGATACTGGGTGCTGATGCGGGCCAGCCGCACCGGTTTGTCGGCGATGGCAGCCAGAATCCGCTCGCGGATGCGGGCCTCTGGCTTGGGCAGCAGCAACCGCACTTCGAGGAAGGGCTGTGCTTCTTGTGGACAAGGGGGGAGCGTCAGTGCCTCGATGGCTTTCAATGCGTCGTCGAGAGGGCTCTGGGGCAGGCGGATCATCTCGACCGCGCGTGGCACTGGAATGGATGCCACCGTGGTGAGCTTGCCCTCCGCAAAGGTCACTTCCAGCACCTGATGGTTGTAGTTGGCCTCGGCCAGCGATAGCGGCAGCGGCGAGCCGCTGTAGTGCACCCCGTCGGCCGGGCTCTGGGCCAGATGGAGGTGACCGAGCGCCGTGTAGTCGGCATCGGCAAAGAGTTCGGCAGGCAGGGCGTGCTGGTTGCCGCCGAGCACCCGCCGCTCTGAAAGCTCGGAGAGCTGGCCCGCCGCCAGATAGGCGTGGCCCATGGCGATGAGCGGCAGATCCTCGCCGCAGCGGGCGCGCCCTTCGGCCAGCACCTCGGCGTAGATTTGGCGCACCCCTTCGATCAGCCGGTCTTGCCCCTCTGCCAGCTGCTCCACCCGCAAGTCGCTGCTGCGCAGGAACGGCACGGCGGCGCACCAGGCGGCAATCTTGCCCTCCTTGTCTTGCAGCGGCACCAACAGGCGGTCGGTGTCGAGTTTGCCATTGCCATCACGGCTGATGCTGCCCACCAGATGCAGGTCAAAGGCGCGCAGCAGCTCGTGGGGGGCATCCAGCTTGGAGGGGGAGTCGTGGTTGCCGCCAATCAGTACCATGTTGAGGTGGGGCATCTCGGCACGCAGCCTGGCCAGAAAACGGTAGAGCTGTTGCCAGGCGTTGGCGGGGGGATTGGCGGTATCGAACAGATCGCCGGCCACCAGCAGGGCGTCGATCTCGCGCACCTTGAGGGTGTCGGTCAGCCAGTTGAGGAAGGCATCGTGTTCAAAACGGCGGTCGTGACCATGGAGTTGATGGCCAAGATGCCAGTCGGCGGTATGGAGGATTTTCATGAGAAAGCAACCCGGATCCTGGGATGGTGCCGGTGGCACCCGATGGTGACAAGATGAGGATGCCCCGTGCTTTTTTCAAGTAAAACAGGGGGCTGCCGTCAGTTCATGCGGGTTCGCAGCACATCTTGTACTGGGGGTGCCCGGTGAGGGGATCGGACTCCTCCGCCTCGATGACGAAGCCGTGGCGGCGGTAGAAGCGCACCGCCTGGGAGTTTTCCACGAAGACTCTGGCGTGGAGCGACGCACCCTGACGCTTGGCCTCCTGCAAGAGGGCGTGGCCGACGCCGCGTCCCTGTCGGTCGGGGCGCACAAAGAGGGCGGCGAGGTAGTTGTCCACCAGCGCCATAAATCCGAGCAGGTCACCGCGCTCCTCGAACACCCAGATGTGGGCGTGATCGAGGTAGCGGGTGCGCAGATCCTCCTGAGCCTGCCACCAGCAGGAGGCATCGACGAAATCGTGGGCCTGCAGGGAGGCCAGCAACCAGATTTCGACGATCTCGTCCATGTCTTCGGGGCGACTGGGCCGCAACATATCTTCATCCTTGTTAACAACTTCACCTTCGCAGTCTAGGGGAACTTGATGACAGTTCCGGTAACCGGGATGGCACCCTGTGAAGTCGATCGCCCTTTATTTAGCAAGAATGATTGGCTGATCACAAAGCGCCTCTCTAGTACAATGCCCGCCGGACAATCTATCGAGACCGAGGACGCCATGTGGTTTAAAAACCTGCAGATTTATCGCTTTACCCGCCCCTTCGACCTGACCGTTGAGCAGCTGGAAACCCAGCTGGAGGCCTGTGCCTTCACCCCTTGCGGCAGTCAGGACATCTCCCGGTTCGGGTGGGTCAAGCCCCTTGGCAAATTCGGCTCAACCCTGACCCACAGCGCCTCCGGTCATATCCTCATCTGCGCCCGCAAGGAGGAGAAGATGCTGCCCGGTACCGTGGTCAAGGAGATGCTGGCCGAGAAGGTAGAGGCGATCGAGTTCGAGCAGGGCCGCGCCCTCAAGAAGAAAGAGAAGGAAGCGCTCAAAGAGGAGATCCTCCACACCCTGCTGCCACGCGCCTTCAGCCGTACCAGCCAGACCTTCGCCTGGATCAACCCGGCAGACAACCTGATGGTGGTGGATGCGGGCTCTGCCAAGAAAGCGGATGACCTGCTGGCACTGCTGCGCAAATCCATCGGCTCCCTGCCGGTAGTGCCGGTGGCCCTCAAGAACCCGCCCGAAATCACCATGACCGAGTGGCTGAACGAGGGCAATCTGCCTGCCTCCTTCACCTTGGAAGATGAAGCCGAGCTGCGCAGTGCCATGGAGCACGGCGGCATCATCCGCTGCAAGCAGCAGGATCTGATGACGGATGAAATCAAGAACCACCTGGCCAACGACAAGCTGGTGACCAAGCTGGCCCTCAACTGGGGCGAGACCGTCAGCTTCGTGCTGGGGGATGATCTCTCCATCAAGCGCCTGAAGTTCAGCGAAGAGCTGCGCGAGCAGAACGACGACGTGACCAGCGAAGATCCGGCCGCCCGTCTGGATGCTGACTTCGCCTTGGTGACCGCCGAGCTTTCCCAGTTTATCCCGGCGCTGTTTGCCGCCCTGGGTGGTGAAGAGCAGTCCATCTAAGTTGGCTGACTCTGCCTGATTGCAAAAAACCGCCTTCGGGCGGTTTTTTTGTGGGCGCTGATGGCCAGAGTTCATTCCAAACAGAGAGGGCCGACTGATGGTCGGCCCTCTCCGAGCTGCGGTTGACTGGATACCCGGCAGCGCCACGTCGAAGATCAGCTCGGGCGTGGGATTTCGCCACAGGGGATTATTTGATACCCAGCAGCTCCACATCGAAGATCAGCACGGATCCCGGCGGAATTTTGCCGGCGGCGCGGTCACCGTAGGCGAGGTTGGCCGGGATATAGAAGCGGGTCTTCTCCCCTTCCACCATCAGCTGAACCCCTTCAGTCCACCCCTTGATCACCTGATTGAGGCCAAACTCGATGGGCTCGCCACGGGCAACCGAGCTGTCAAAGACGGTACCGTCCAGCAGCTTGCCCTCGTAGTGCACCTTCACCTTGCTGGCGGCAGTCGGGTGAACGGTGCCAGTGCCCGGGGTCAGCACTTCGTACTGCAGGCCGGAGGCGGTGGTGGTCACCAGCGGTTTCTCCTTGTTGCTGGCGAGGAACTCGGCCCCCTTGCGAACATTATCTTCGGCCAGCTTTTTGTTGCTGCTGCTGGAGTAGAAGTAGTAGGCGACACCGGCAACCAGCAGCGCGATCAGTATGAATTTCATCGGTTTTCCTATTCCAAGAAAGACAAAGAGTGCAATGAGGGGCCATCTTATCGCGCACCGTCCCTGATGGCGAGCCACAGGGCGGGAGGATGTGAGCGGGCAGGCAAAGCAGGGGGACGCAGACGTTAACAGGGGCGAGTCGGTGACTCGCCCCTTGTCATGGCGGCAGCGCTTACTTGGCGGCCACCATCATCAGGGCAGGCAGGGCGAAGAAGAGACCCGCCACATAACCGAGCGCCAGCAGCTTGTTCTCGCTGCCAATCCGGGCCAGCCCTTCGGCGGCGCGCACCGGCAAGTCACGCAGGAACGGCAGGCCGTAAATCAGCACCACGGCGAAGACGTTGAACAGTACGTGGACCAGCGCGATGGTCAGGGCCAGCTGGGCACCGGCTCCGCTGATGGCGGTGGCAGCCAGCAGGGCGGTGATGGTGGTACCGATATTGGCCCCCAGAGTGAAGGGGTAGAGCTGGCGAGTGCTGAACACGCCGCCGCCGGCCAGCGGGATCATCAGGCTGGTGGTGGTGGAGGAGGACTGCACCATGATGGTCACCAGCGCACCGGAGGTGATGCCGCTCAGCGGGCCACGGCCCAGCGCCTTGTGCAGCACCTCTTTGGCGCGGCCAACCAGCACCTTCTGCAGCACTTTGCCCAGATAAGTGACGCTGGCAAGGATCAGCAGGATACCGATGACGATGGTAGCGATGGCGGCACCCTTGCCCGGCAGGAAGGAGACTGCACTGTCGATCAGCTGCTGGGCCGGTGCGGTCAGCGGCTTCATGAAGTCCATGCCCTTCATCGACATGTTGGCAGAGCCCACCAGCATGTTGGCCAGCCACTCGGCGCTATGTTGCAGCAGACCGAACATCAGCTCCAGCGGCAGGAAGATGACCACGGCCATCAGGTTGAAAAAGTCATGTACGGTGGCGGCGGCGAAGGCGCGGCGGAACTCGGTGCGGTCGCGGACATGGCCGAGCGAAACGATGGTGTTGGTGATTGTTGTGCCGAGGTTGGCACCCATGACCATGGGGATGGCCATGCCGATGGGCAGGCCGCCGGCAACCAGACCGACGATCACCGAGGTCACAGTGCTGGAGGATTGCACCAGCGCGGTCGCCAGGATGCCGAGCAGCAGGGCGACGAAGGGGTTGTTGGCAAACGCGAAGATCTGGGCTGCGCCCTCGGCGCCGCCGGAGAAACCTTTGAAACCGTGGGAGACTGCGCCGACGGCTACCAGGATCAGGTAAACCAGGGCGATGACACTCATCCAGTTGAACAGGGCGCGGGTCGCTGACTGCTGCTGTTGGGAGTCACTCTGTTGCATAAAGCCTCTTGGGACGGCCGTGCCGTCTTGGGTTGTTGATGACCCGCGCATTTAATCAGTGGTTAATGACAGAAATATGACAACGTGACATTTCGATGATGTTTTTATGACGACGAGCTGCGGCGACAAGCGTTGACCGAGCCGGTTGGCTCTGGGGTGGCAAAAGGGGGGACGAAGGCACTGTCGCCTTGCCAGCCGGGACGTGATCGCTACACTGCGCCCCTTTATTGGCAAGCAGGAGTAAACAAGATGATGCGTGCATGGATCCTCTCTCTGTCGCTGGGGCTGCTCTCGGCGGGGGCACAGGCCAGCCTGTTGAAAACAGATTGCAACCTCGACAAGGCCCTCAAAAACGAAGCGGTTAATGCCACTCTGGGGGTCAAGGGCAACTGTGATACCAGCAAGCTGGTGAAGCAGGAGAAAGAGAAGGTGAAAGCCGAGGTGCAAAAAGGCCGCACCGACCTGCTGGGCGAGAAGCGCACCGACCTCAAGGAGAGCGGCAACGGTATGCAGCAGAAGATGGACAAGGCAAACCAGCAGCTGCACAAGGCGGAGCAGGATGCCAAAACCATCGCTCGCGATCCGCTCAAGGCTGCGGCGACCGCCGTGCTGGATAAGCAGTAAGCAGACCGGGCTCAAGCCCGTGTGACCGGCAACAGACCGGCAGCAAAAAGGGGAGCCATGGCTCCCCTTTTGTTATGCGCTATCTGCAGGCGATCAGGCGTCGGCCGCCTCTTCGTACTGACGGAACGGGATACGGAACACCGCCAGACGCAGGAACAGATAGGTCACGCCGAGACCTGCCCAGATCAGGCCAAGCTCGAGGGAGCTCTGCTCCAGGTTGATCCAGAGGGCGCCGATGGTGGCGGCACCGAGCAGCGGCATCAGCAGATAGACGATGTGGTCCTTGAGGGTCTTGTTGCGCTTCTCGCGTACCCAGAACTGACCGATCACTGACAGGTTGACGAAGCTGAACGCCACCAGCGCACCGAAGTTGACCAGCGCCAGCGCGGTATCGAGATCAAACGACACGGCGGAGAGAGCCAGCGCACCAACCATCAGCACGTTGATGGCCGGAGTGCGGTATTTCGGGTGGATATAGCCAAATACTCGCTCCGGGATCATGTGGTCACGCCCCATCACGTAGAGGATGCGCGACACACCGGCGTGAGCCGCCATGCCGGAGGCCAGCACCGCGACCGTGGTGCAGACCAGTACTACCGACTGGAAGAAGGTGCCGCCGACGTAGAGGGCGATCTCCGGCAGTACCGCATCCGGATGCTGGAAGCGGGAGAGGCTCGGGAAGTAGAGCTGCAGGCAGTAGGAGACCACCACGAAGATGATGCCACCGATAAGGGCAGTCAGCACGATCGCTTTGGGGATCACCTTGCCGGCATTCGGGGTCTCTTCGGAGAGAGAGCTCAGCCCGTCAAAGCCCAGGAACGAGAAGCAGAGAATGGTTGCGCCGGTGAAGAGCGGCACCAGCTGTGCTGACTCGAAGTGGAACGGACGGCTGCTCATTAGGGTGCCGGCGCCTTCGCCGTGGTAGATGCCCCATGCCATCAGACCGATGAAGATGGTGATGATGGCCAGCTGGATCACCACGATGAGACCATTGAAGTTGGCCACCAGGTTGATGCCGCGCAGGTTGAGGAAGGTCATCACGGTCACCAGACCGAAGATGAAGACCCAGGGCTCGACACCCGGGAACATGGCGGTCAGGTAGATCTTGGCCAGCAGGATATTGATCATCGGCATGAACATGTAGTCGAGCAGGGAGGACCAGCCGACCATGAAACCGATGTAGGGGTTGAACACTTTCTGGGCGTAGGTATAGGCAGAGCCCGCAGAGGGGAACTTGCGCACCAGATGGCCGTAGCTGAAGGCGGTCAGCAGGATGCCGCCGAGGGCCAGCAGATAGGCAGTGGCGACCCGGCCTTCGGTGATGTCACCGACGATGGCGAAGGTATCGAATACAGCCATGGGGGTCAGGTAGGCCAAACCCATGACGATCACTTGGGTCAGGGTCAGGGTTTTGAGCAGCTTGGCGCCTTGAGATGCCATTACGCTTTCTCCTCAATCAGTGCCGCAGCACGTGCTTGCAACGAGTACAGGATTGCGGTGGATTCGCAGGCCTGCAGATCAAAGGCGCCGGGGAGGCGCAAACCGGTATTAGCCGGCAGGAAAGCATTGAAACGCCCCATGTTTTTCCTCATTAACGTCGGGAGATTGTTGGCAATCTCGGGTATCACTTCCGGAACGTTTCCGGCCTCTTGTGGTGGGTTTGCACTGCTCTTCAAAATACAAAAACCGATGTCGCAGTGAACATCGGTCCTTTATTGGCGGCGTATTGTGCATTCGGGATTCCCCCTTGACAAGCAATAATCGGCTCAATATCGCATTTTTTTGCATAAGCGCAGCGAAGGTAAGTGGTCACTCGCCCCCTGTGGCTGACCCCGTGCCGCCCCCCTCTTTACGGGGGCATAGAGGGGGACTATGCACTATTTCCCTGCTGTGCGAAATTTGTCCTTATTGTCCCTGCAGGGCGCATTGCGCCTCAAGATTGATCCTGATCATATTTGCCGCCATCACCCGGGTAGTTGCCCAACCTCCCGGAGGCGTTGCTGGCGGGAATAAGGGGGTTGGCGGGGGAGAATAGCAATTGCATTTTTAGTCATTAAAGTGACTAAATTAAATGGTTTGTCTGGTCAGTGCCATGTCACGGAGGGCGATAGTGGCGGGGGCCGATTTGAAAGCAGTCACATTTTCAGCAAAAAGCGCAATGGCAAAACATGCGGGACGGCCAAAAGGTGGCGGTCATAACCGCATCACACAGAGCAGATCAGGGGATCGCCAGAGCGGTGAAGGAGAGCCACCGCAAAGCGTTAAAACGGGGAGCAACGCGCTAAAAAATCAGCATGACAGAGTAAAAACAAAGGAGCCCGCAGGCTCCTTTATCGTTTTATCCGCGCGGCTGGCTTATTGCACCAGCTCCTCGCTGGTGCGCAGCGGAATGCGGAACACCGTCAGGCGCAGGAAGAGGTAGATGGCACCGAGCGCCGCCCAGATCAGCCCCAGCTCGAAGGAGGAGGGCTCAAGGTTGAGCCACAGCACCCCGATGCAGGCAGCGCCACAGAGCGGCAGCAGCAGATAGATCAGATGATCCTTGAGAGTCTTGTTGCGACCGAGCTTCACATAGAAGTGGGCAATCACCGCCAGATTGACGAAGGTGAAGGCCACCAGCGCGCCGAAGTTGATCAGGGCCAGCGCCATCTCCAGATCGAACGAAACGGCGGAGAGGGCGAGCAGGCCGACCAGCAGCACATTGCAGGCCGGGGTCTGCCACTTCGGATGCACGTAGGAGAAGAAGCGGCTCGGCAGGGCGCGGTCCCGCCCCATCACATAGAGCAGGCGCGATACGCCGGCGTGGGAAGCGAGCCCGGAGGCGAGTACCGCCACCGTGGTACAGACCAGCACCACCGCCTGGAACAGCTTGCCGCCCACATAGAGGGCGATCTCCGGCAGCACCGCGTCCGGATGCTGGAAGCGGGAGATGTCCGGGAAGAAGAGCTGCAGGAAGTAGGAGGTGGTGACAAACAGCACACCGCCGATCAGCGCCGTCAGCACGATGGCGCGGGGGATGACCCGATCCGCGTCCGGGGTCTCTTCCGACAGGGTGCTGATGGCATCAAAGCCGAGGAACGACAGACAGAGGATCGAGGCCCCCATCAGCAGCGGCGAGATGTTGATCTGTTCGGAGAAGAAGGGACGGCTGCTGGCCACGGTGCCCAGCCCCTCGCCATTGTGCACGCCCCAGGCGATCAGGCCGATAAAGACGGCGATGATGCTGAACTGCATGATGACGATGACGCTGTTGAAGTTGGCCACCAGCTTGATGCCGCGCAGGTTGAGGGCGGTCATCACCGCCGCCAGACCGAAGATATAGGTCCAGGGCTCCACCTCGGGGAAGAGCGCCTGCAGATAGATCTTGGCAAGCAGCATGTTGATCATCGGCATGAACATATAGTCGAGCAGGGAGGTCCAGCCCACCATAAAGCCGACATAGGGGTGAAACACCTTCTGGGCATAGGTATAGGCGGAGCCTGCCGACGGGAACTTGCGCACCAGATGGCCGTAGCTCAGGGCGGTGAACAGCATGCCGATCAGGGCAAAGAGGTAGGCGGTAGGGACATGGCCTTCGGTGATCTCGGTGACGATGCCGAAGGTGTCGAACACTGCCATGGGGGTGAGGTAGGCAAGACCCATGACCACGACCTGCCACAGTTTCAGGGTCTTTTTCAGACCAACCGGTTGGGCGTTCATCATGCCTGTTCCTCACGCGGTGCCGGGGCGGCACACTCCATCAACGAAACCGGGAAAGAGGCCCGGGAATCAAGGGCGCCGGGGTGGCGCGCACCGGGCAGAGCCGGTCGGAAAGCATTGAGATGCCCCATGTTGTTCCTCACTGAATGTGGTGTCGGGAGATTGCTGCCAATCTCGCTATCTTTTCCGGGGTTGATCCGGCCTCGTTTATGGGTTTGTTCACTGTACAAAAAAGGACCGGCGAGATGTGGTAATACCGGTCCTTGCAGTGGCGGCGCATTGTGCATTTGCAGGGCCCCCTTGACAAGAAAAAAAGGGGGCAAAACTGCATTTTTTTGCACAGGTTAGCGGTTACTTTCCTGCTGGTCAGGCCAGCGCGGCCTCCAGTGATTTTTCAAGGATTTGCATCCCTTCGTCAATCACTGCCGCCGGGGCGGTCAGCGGGGCGAGAAAACGGATGACATTTGCGCGTACCCCGCATGAGAGCAGGACCAGACCGCGTTTGCCCGCCTCGGCCACCAGACGTTTGGTGAGGTCGGGATCAGGCTGGTCGGCATTGCGCTGTTTCACCAGCTCCATGGCCACCATGGCACCGGGTCCGCGAATTTGGCCTATGCAGTCAAAACGCTCGGCTATGCGTTGCAGTCCCGCCTTGATCTGCTCACCCTGATCCAGTGCTTTCTGGTTGAGTTTTTCCTCTTCGATCACCTGCAAGACCGCCAGCGCGGCGGCGCAGGCGATGGGGGAACCGGCATAGGTGCCGCCAAGGCCGCCCGGCTTGGCCGCGTTCATGATCTCTGCCTTGCCCACCACGGCGGAGAGGGGGAAGCCGCCCGCCAGACTCTTGGCCAACGTCATGATGTCCGGCTCGATGCCGGCATATTCGGTGGCGAAGGTCTTGCCGGTGCGACAGAAGCCGCTCTGGATCTCGTCGCAGATAAGCAGAATGCCGTGCTGATCGCAGATGCTGCGCAGCTTTTGCATAAAGCTCGGGGAGGCGGGATAGAAGCCCCCTTCGCCCTGTACCGGCTCGATGATGATGGCGGCCACCCGGCTCGGCTCGATGTCGGCGCTGAAGCAGAGGTCGAGAGCATGCAGGGCATCCTCTTCACTCACCCCCAGATAGTCGGCGGGGAAGGGGATGTGGTAGACCTCGCCCGGGAAGGGGCCAAAGCCGGTTTTGTAGGGGACCACCTTGCCGGTGAGCGCCATCCCCATCATGGTGCGGCCGTGAAATCCCCCCTTGAAGGCGATGGTGCCGCTGCGACCGGTGTGGGCGCGGGCAATCTTGATGGCGTTCTCGACCGCTTCGGCGCCGGTGGAGAGAAACAGGGTGCGTTTCGGGGTCGGGCCTGGCACCAGGGCGTTGAGCTTTTCGGCAAGCTCGATATAGCCCGGGTACGGGGTGACCTGAAAGCAGGTGTGGCTGAATTTTTCCAGCTGCTCACGCACCGCCGCCACCACTTTCGGGTGGTTGTGGCCGGTGTTGAGCACGGCGATGCCGGAGGCAAAGTCGATGTAGCGGTTGCCCTCCACATCCCACAGCTCGGCATTTTGCGCACGGTCGATAAAGACCGGCAGCAGGGTACCAACGCCGTTGACCACGGCCGCTTCGCGGCGCGCTTGCCACGCCTTGTTTGATTCTGACTGACTCATCTTTCCTCCCTGAGGGGCCCTGGCCCCGAAATTCCCTGACTGAATGGGTCGCGGGCGATTTGTCGCCCATGGCCGCCGACCGGTCCATCGGACGGAGTCGGCGGCCTACTCTCTGTGTGGCAAAAGCGCCTGAATGGGCCTGACTGGCTATGTTTCGGCCCTGTGGCGCAGATTGCGCTGCGAAATCTATCTACTTAAGCGATGGATTGATGGGTAAGGCATCCGAAATGGCGATACCTTACCCCTATCACAGGGCTAGCGAATGGCGCCAAAGCAGAGGTATTTGGTCTCCAGATACTCCTCCAGCCCTTCGGCTGCCCCCTCCCGACCCAGACCCGACTCCTTGATGCCGCCAAAGGGGGCCAATTCGGTTGAGATGATCCCCTCGTTGATGCCGACCATGCCGTATTCGAGCTGCTCGGCGACGCGCCATACCCGGGCGATATCGCGGCCATAGAAGTAGGCGGCGAGGCCATAGGGGGTATCGTTGGCCAGCGCGATGGCCTCGGCTT
>NZ_CAWNWX010000110.1:0-64824 GCF_963878195.1 Aeromonas sp. HMWF016 | reverse complement strand
ACGTTCTCGAACGCGGTGTTGCTGCCCGCACCGGTGATGGTGACAACCAGCCCTTCGCTACCTTCTTGCAGGTAGTCGTCCTTGGCATCCACGGTAAATTCGGCTTTGCCGTTCGCGCCGATGGTCACGCTGGCCGGCCGGCCACTGGTGTCGCCATCGTTGGCCGCCGCGCCGCTCCACGCCAGGTTCACGGTCACCACCTTGCCTGCCGGCAGGGTCACGGCATGACCGTCCTTGTCCACCAGGCTCACGGTGTATTTGAGCTGGCCACCTTCCGCCACGCTGGCCTTGTCCACCTCGATCTGGGCATACACGGTATCTTCCGCGCCCGGTACCGCCTCGTCAGTGATGGTGGTGGTCACCGCTCCCGGCAACGCCGGGGCCTTCTCGTAGCCACCGCCACGGGTCTCGCTCACGCTAACCTGGAAGCGCTCGGCCGGCTCGGCATAGACATCATCCTTGGTCGCCACGTCGAAGCTCACCGAGGTGGTGCCGGCCTTGATGACCACGTCGCGGGTCACCGCCTGCACATCACCGTTGTCGGTGGTGATATGGCCCACCACCACCTTGACGGTCAGATCCGTTTTCGGTGCATCGCTGATGGTCAGGGTGTAGTTGGCCTTGCCCCCCTCGACCACATTGGCATCGCCGGTCAGAGTCAGGGTCGGGGCATCCTGATCATCCACCACTGTATTGGTGATGGTGCCAGTGCTAACCACATTCTCGTAATTGCCACCACTGGTCTTGTCGATAGTGACGCTCAGTGACTCTTCAGCTTGCTGATAAATGTCATCTCCACGAACCGGTACCGGGTCGCTGTTAGCGCTGCTGCTGCCCACCGGAATGGTGATCACCACCCCGTTGGAGAGGGTCACGGTCAGCGGACTGCCGGTCACCGGGTTACTGACACTGGCGGTGTAGACAATGCTGCCGCCCTCGGTCACGGTCTGGCCGTTGGTGGCCGAGCTCAGGGTCACGGTGGTGGTGTCCACGGTGTCACCCACCTCGGTGGTCACCTTGCTGCTGGTATCCAGCTGTTCATAGTTGCCACCGCTGCTGCCGGTGATGCTCACCGTCAGGCTGCTGCCATCCTTGTAAACGTCGTCACTCGGGGCATCGACCGTCACACTGCCGCTCAGCTCGCCTGCCTTGATGGTGATGCTGGCGCCGTTGGACAGGGTCAGCACCAGGTCACTCTGCGGGGCATTGTTGACGCTGGCGCTGTAGGTGATCAGGCCCCCTTCGTTGACCTGCGCCGGTGCGCTCAGGGTTACTGTGGTGGTGTCGATGGTGTCGGTAATCTGAGTAGTCGTTGAAGGACCGGTAATGATCTGGTTGAAACCACCGCCCTGAGTACCGGTGATCGAAACAGTGATCGTGGACGGGTCGACATAGGGGCTGTCGGCAGGCGCAGCCACAGTAACGGAACCGGTAGTTTGGCCAGCAGGAATGGTAATGACAGCACCATTTGAGAGGGTAATGACCAGATCAGTGCCAAAAACAGGCACATCAACAGAGGCAGTAAAGGTGATGGAACCACCTTCATTTACTTGAGGCTGGGCAGAGAGGGTCAGATTGGCGGAGATGAACGGCTGATCTGCAATGCCTGTCGCATCCAGCGTCGGCGCGGTGCCGTTATTGTAGGTCGTATCAAACCCCGCCTGGGAGATGGTGGCATCACCTACGCGGTCGATGGTGACAAAGCCGCCGTTACCGCTGGCGCCAGCAACACCACCGACGCCGCCACCGCCAGCGGCAGGTGCGCCCCCCGCGGCAGAGGCTTCAAAAGTCTTGGTCGGGTCAGCGCCGCCCAAAATGGCTTGTTGCAATGCATTGATATCGCTCGGAGTGCCGGGTGCACCGTTTTGTGCCAGCTGGGGCGCATCTCCCTCTTCGGCCGACTCGCTCGGCTGCACATTGAACGACTGGTTGCCGCCCATAAAGCTGCCACCATCGGGAGAGACAATCACCGCCCCTTTTGGCAGTACATCCCCTTCAACCAACAGCTTCCGGCTGCCGTCTGCGGCAAGCTGGTAAATCTTTCCTTTGAGTTGGGTTACGGTTACGCCCTGTTCCAAGGTAATGGCATTGGTAATCATGTTCTCTCCTGAATCCTGATTTGCATGCAAAAAGCCACAGCCTACTTTGCACACAGGCAGTGGAAATAACCAGTTCGAAAATTCGAAAGAATAGACTGATTTGGGGCTGAACTGTTCAGCCAGAAAGAAGGGTTGAGGCTAGCGGGGGGATATAAAATAAAACCAAACTTATCAATACATTACAGAAATATGGCAGGAGCATGACAAACCATGCACCTGCCATTTCAGAGAGTTATGCGCCAGCCCAGAGGATGATGGCCAAGAGCTGCGGCGAGATGATCCGCAGGAACATCACCAGCGGGTAGACAGTGGCATAGGAGAGGGCACTGGCACCGCTGGTCGGATGCATGGCGTTGGCAAAGGCCAGCGCGGGAGGATCGGTCATGGATCCGGCCAGCAAACCACACAGGGTGAGGTAGTTCATCTTGCCATAGAGGCGAGCCAGCACCCCGACCACCAGCAACGGGATAAGGGTAATGGCGACCCCGTAGAGCATCCATGAGGGGCCATCGCCGTGGATCAGGGTATCGACGAAGCCGGCACCGGACTTGAAGCCGACCACGGCCAGGAACAGTACGATCCCGATCTCCCGCAGCGCCAGGTTGGCGCTGGGGGGCATGAACCAGTAGAGCTTGCCGATGCTGCCGATCCGCGACAGGATCAGCGCCACCACCAGCGGCCCACCCGCCAGACCCAATTTGAGGGCGGCCGGGAAACCGGGCAGATAGAAGGGGATGGAGCCGAGCAATACGCCGAGGCCAATACCGATAAATACCGGCAACATCTGCACCTGTTGCAGCTTTTGCTGCACGTTGCCGACCACATTGGTCACCGCTTCGATGGCATCCAAGCGCCCCACCAGGTTGAGAATGTCACCGAATTGCAGGCTAGTCTGGCTGGTCGGCACCAGCTCGATACCGGCCCGGTTGAGGCGGGATATCACCACGTCATAGCGCTGTTTGATGTCAAGATCGCGGATCTTCTTGCCCAAAACCTGCTCGTTGGTTACTACCACCCGCTCGACGCGCAAGTCGGTACCGCGAGTCGAGAGCGAGGTCTCCACCTCCTCCCCCAGCACCAGCAACACCTTGTGCAATGCATGACGCTCACCCACCAGGTGGAGCAGGTCACCCAACTCGATGCGCGAATCGGGACGCGGCACCATCAGCTCATCGCCGCGCTTGAGGCGTGAACAGATGACATCAGCCTCGTCGAGACTCGGTATCTCGCTCAGCATCAGGCCATGCATATTGGGGTTGCGCACCGCGATGTTGATAGTCTGCAGGCTCTCCTTGGTCTTACCGGTCTGCAGCTCGAACTGGGCGGCTTCCTCGTCAACCTTGATGCGAAAGAAGACCCTGATCAGCCACATGGTGAGCAAAATGCCGCAGATACCGAACGGGTAGGCAACCGCATAGCCCATCCCCATCAGACCGGTGGAGCCGGGGGCTGCACCCAGTTCACCCAGGATCTGCTGGCCCGCACCGAGCGAAGGAGTATTGGTGACCGCACCGGAGAAGACCCCGAGGATCACCGGCAACGGCACATCGAACAGCTGGTGCAGGGCCGCAGCGACCACGCCGCCGAGCAACACCAGCAGGGCCGCAAAGCCGTTGAGCTTGAGACCGGAGCTGCGCAGAGAAGAGAAGAAGCCGGGCCCAACCTGAATGCCGATGGTGTAGACAAACAGGATCAGACCGAACTCTTGAATGAAGTGCAGGGTTTTTTCATCCAGTGCGAGACCGGAGAGGCCGGCAAAGTGCCCGACTATGATGCCGCCGAACAGTACCCCTCCTATCCCCAACCCGACGCCATAGACTCGCCAGTTCCCCAGCCAGAGCCCCAGCACTGCCACCAGCGACAACATGCTGATGGAAAGCGCGATATCACTCATTGTGTGCATCCTTTGCGAATTGAACTGTCCCTAGCTTGTCAGCAAACGATGCCGCCAACTGTGTGATAACGCACGAATTTATCCTTTGGTGCGGCAAAAATACCAATTAAGGGTTAATTAAACGACATAGCCGTAAATGGCCATAAAGTGACAAATGCTGCCCCCCAGCACAAACAGATGCCAGATGGCGTGGTTGTAGGGAATTCGCTTGGCGACGTAGAAGATCACCCCGAGACTGTAGACCAGCCCGCCCGCCGCGAGCAGCAGCAGCCCTTCACCAGCCAGATGGATATAGAGCTGATAGATAACCACCAGCGACAGCCAGCCCAACATCAGATAGGTAAACAGCGACAACTTCTTGAAGCGATTGATGAATATCAGCTTGAACACCACCCCGGCCAGCGCCAACCCCCAGATCACCACCATCAGCCCACGCGCCAGCGGTGTATCGAGCGCCACCAGCAGGAAGGGGGTATAGGTACCGGCGATCAGCAGATAGATGGCACAGTGATCAAACACCTTGCACCAGCGTCGCGCCTTGCCCTCCGCCATGCTGTGGTAGAGGGTCGAGGCGAGATAGAGCAGCACCAGACTGCCACCATAGAGGCTGTAGCTCACCAGCGCTTGCGTGCCCTGCCCCCACCCCTTGATCAGCAGCAGCACCAACCCGACGATACCCAGCAACAATCCCGCTCCGTGGCTCAGCCGGTTGGCCAGCTCTTCCCGGGGGGAGTAATCCATCACACCACTCATAACATTCACTCCGTTATCATTGGCGACACTCTACCCAGCGCCATTTCAGAGTACAAGTGTTCGCTTAAAAAATGGGGTGGCTGTCACCCGCCCCCCTTTGGTGTATGCTCTGCCGCCGATGCCCGACAGAAGCGGCATAGACACCTACCCCGGTGACCTGGTCTGGAGAACCTGATGAAGTTGACTGAGCTGTTTGCACAAGCGGATCCCGCCTTTGGCGAGGCGATGAGCACCTTGCTGGAGACCTTCCACCACTCCGACGACAGTCAGGCCCCCTACCAGCACGACCTGTTCACCCATCAGCTCGACCAGTCCCGCATGCCCGCCAGCGGCTGCTCGACCGAAGCCTATCTAGCCCGTCTGGCCACCCTTGTCCCCGGCGCCTCTCATCTCACCTCGCCACGCTACATGGGTCATATGACGGCACCATTGCCGGCCTTCACTGCCGAGCTCTCCCGTCTGGTGGTGATGCTCAACCAGAATCCGATGAAGATGGAGTCCTCCCGCCTGCTCAGCTTTCTGGAACGGGAAGTGCTGGCCAAGCTGCACCGCCTTATCTACGGCATGGACGATGCCTTCTACGGCGAACAGATGCATGCCAAGGATGCCGCCCTCGGCGTCATGACCAGCGGCGGCACCATCGCCAACGTCACCGCCCTCTGGTTGGCCCGCAACCGCGCCTGTGGCGACAACCTGTTCGCCCTCTATGAGCAGGGCTATCGCGGCGCCGTCATTTTGGGCTCCCGACTGATGCACTACTCCTTCGACAAGGGGATGGATCTGCTGGGATTGGGCGCACGCAGCGTCTGGCGCCTTGAGACCGACGAGCAGAACCGGCTCAGTCTGGTCGCGCTGGAGCAGGCTCTGCTGCGCTGCAAAGAGGAAAAACTCAAGGTACTGGCGCTGGTCGGCGTGGCGGGCAGCACCGACTTTGGCTCCATCGACCCTCTGCCGGAGCTGGCCGCCATCGCCGAGCGCGAGCAGATCCACTTCCACGTGGATGCCGCCTGGGGCGGCCCGACACTTTTCTCCCCTCGCTATCAAAACCTGCTGGCCGGGATCGAGCATGCCGATACCGTCACTCTGGATGGCCACAAACAGCTGCTGGTGCCGCTCGGTACCGGCATGCTGCTCTGCCGCCAGCCAGACCTGATGATGGCGATCAAGCGGGAGGCGCCCTACGCCATCCGAGCCACCTCGTTTGATCAGGGCCGCTTTACGCTGGAGGGCACCCGCCCGGCCAATGCCCTCTATCTGGATGCCGCCTTCCAGCTGTTCGGCCAGCAAGGCTATGCCGACCTCATCGAGGCCAACTACGACCGGGCCCGACTGATGGCCGAGCTTATCACCAGCAATCCGGCCTTCGAGCTGATGTCTGCTCCGGTGATGAACCTGCTCTCCTATCGCTGCATCCCGCCCCATCTGCAGGGTAAGCCGCTGGATGAGGCGGCCAACGAGCAGGTCAACGCCTTCAACGTGGCGCTGCAAAAAGCCCAGCGCGCCGAGGGACACAGCTTTGTCTCCCGTACCCAGCGCGCCGTGGTGCGCTACGGTGCCCAACCCCTCACCCTGCTGCGCGCCGTGCTGCTCAACCCCCTGATTGAAGAGCGCCATATCCGCGACCTGCTGGCCGATCAGCAGCGACTGGGGATCACCATTGCTCGCCAACTGTTTGGCGACAGCGCGGAACCGGCGTAAAAATGAGCGGTCTTATTCATTTGCCGTTGTCCGCCGTGCAGGTAGACTGGGCGAAATTTGCAGGCCATCTTTGAGGACTAGGCGTCAGAAATGAAGCAATTTATTGAATTTATTCCACTTATCGTTTTCTTTGCGGTCTACAAGTTCTACGACATCTACATGGCTACCGGCGCCCTGGTGGTGGTCACCGGTCTGCAGCTCGCCTATAGCTGGATCCGCTATCGCAAGGTCGAGAAGATGCAGCTCTTTACCTTCCTGCTGGTCGGCTTCTTTGGCGGTCTCACTGTGTTCTTCCACGATGACACCTTCATCAAGTGGAAAGTGACCGTTATCAATGCCCTGTTTGCACTGGGTCTGCTCATCAGCCGCTATGGCTTTGGCAAGAACCTGATCAAGCAGATGCTGGCCAAGGAGCTGCAGGCGCCCGACGCCATCTGGGATCGGGTCAACCTCGGCTGGGCCGGCTTCTTTGCCGTCTGCGGCCTGCTCAATCTCTATGTGGCGTTCAACCTGCCGCAGGAGATGTGGGTCAACTTCAAGGTGTTCGGCCTGCTCGGCATGACCCTGATCTTTACCCTGCTCAGCGGTGTCTACCTCTACCGCCACATTCCGGCTGATCAAAAAGAACAGCTGAAAAAATAACCCTCATCAGAAAAGGATTGTCTCATGTGGTATCTCATCTACTCCGAAGATGTTCAGGGCAGCCTGCCGCTGCGCAAGCAGGTTCGCCCCGCCCATCTGGCTCGCCTGCAAGCCCTGCAGGATGAAGGTCGGCTGCTGACTGCCGGCCCCAACCCGGCCATCGATGCCGAGGATCCGGCCGATGCCGGCTTTACCGGCAGCACCGTCATCGCCGAGTTTGCCTCACAGGCGGATGCCCAGGCCTGGGCCGATGCCGATCCCTATGTGGCGGCGGGCGTCTATGCCAAAGTCACCATCAAGCCGTTCAAGAAGGTCTTCTGACCCGAAGCGAATAGCGAAATAAAAAGGCCGGACTGGCAGTTCACTCCAGTCCGGCCTTTTTATTTCCCGATATCTCGTTTATGCCTTGGCCACAAACCAGGGGTTAAGGATGTCCGGCTTGTTGTAGGCAAGGGCTGAGCCATCGAGTTGGGTGACGCTCCCCCCCGCCCCCTCCAGCACCGCCTGCGCCGCACCGGTATCCCACTCACAGGTGGGTGCGAGGCGTGGATAGAGCTCGGCGCCCCCCTCGGCGATGATGCAGAACTTGAGCGAGCTGCCCATGGAGACCAGCTCGATCTCACCAAAAGGAGCCAAGAAATCGAGGGTCTCCTGTGACAGGTGGTTGCGACTGCCCACCACCCGCCACGCCTCTCCTTCACGATGAGGCCGGGTCTGGATGGACTCGCGCTTGCCACCAGCGATACGCCAGGCGCCTACGCTTTTGCCGCCATACCAGAGCGTGTCCAGCACCGGCGCATAAACCAGCCCCCAGCGCGGCACACCCTCTTCAATCAGTGCGATATTGACGGTGAACTCGCCGTTGCGGGAGACAAACTCCTTGGTGCCATCGAGGGGATCCACCAGCCAGTAGCGTGACCAGCCGTGGCGCGCCGCCATCACCTCGGGCCCCGACTCCTCGGACAATACAGGGATGTCGGGAGTCAACCGTGCCAACGCCTGAACGATCACCTCATGAGCCCCCTTGTCGGCCGCGGTCAGCGGACTCTCGTCGCTCTTGTACTCCACCGCGAAGGGCTGGCTGTAGATGGCCATGATGGCCGCCCCCGCCGCTCGGGCGACAGGTTCAAGTTCGGTGATATCGGGGTGGTACATAACAGGCTCGATCAGTGAGTGAGAAACCAAGTCTATCGCGTTTGTCATCAACCGCTTATAGCTGATTGCACTGGATTATATTGCCCCTGCTTCTCCTGCCCCTTGCTGCCATCGGCCGGTACCAGCAGCACTTCGATACCGGCATTGCGCAGGCCGGAAAGGATATCGGCAGGCACGGCATCGTCGGTGATCAGGGTGTGAATACGCAGGGTATCGATGATCTTGTGCAGGCTGCGCCGGCCAAACTTGCTGGAGTCGGTGACCACCACAATCCGCTCGGCCACCTGACACATGCAGCGGTTGAGGCGTGCTTCGTCCTCATGATGGGTGCTGACGCCGCGCTCCAGATCGATGCCATCCACCCCGAGAAACAGCATGTCAAAGTGGTAGTTTTGCAGGGACTGCTCCGCTTGTGCACCGTAGAAGGAGAGTGACTTGCGGCGCAGATGTCCGCCCGTCATCAGCAGCTCCACCCCTTCTGCTTCGAGCAGCTCATTCGCCACATTCATACCGTTGGTCATCACCAGGATCTCCTGATGTCCCTTCAGATGACGCGCCACCTCCAGTGTTGTCGTCCCCGAATCGAGGATAAGGCGACAACCTGAGGGCACCAGGGTCGCCGCCAGCGCGCCGATCCGCTGTTTCACGGGAGTATTGAGCACACTCTTGTCGGCAATAGTGCGCTCCGGCACCGTCTGGCCCGGTTCACACAGCAGGGCGCCGCCGTAAGCGCGCACGGCCACCCCCTGCTTCTCCAGAAAGGCCAGATCGTTGCGGATGGTCACGGTAGAGACCTGATAATGAGTCGCCAACTCGTTGACCTGAACGCTGCCATTGCTGCGCAGCTGCTGAATAATCCGCTCCCGCCGCTCGCTGGTTCCGAGCGCACCTTTTTCGCTTGTTTGCATAGTTCTTCTGCCGGAATGCTGTAGTGAAAGATCGCTTTCACTTCGTTACGTTTGCATATTAACGCTCAGCGAAGGTGCCAAATCAAGCCTTCATTACGCTTTACCACCACGCTACCCATCTTTACCTATCATTCGCAACCTTTCGATATCTTTCTTTTTGTGATCCCTTTCAAGATCTGACGACTCTTTTGTTTCGTTTTCTTTTCCTCCCCACTACCGTAAAGAAAAGAAATCGAAAGAACCTTTCCATACGCAGCAACCAAGGAACATCAAAATGAAATCCATGCTGGCACTGGTCGAAAGACATAAACAGGGAGAACAGACCGGGATCTACGCCGTCTGCTCCGCTCACCCGCTGGTGCTGGAGGCCGCGCTGCGGCTGGCCGTCGAAGGGGATGAGCTGCTGCTGGTCGAGGCCACCTCCAATCAGGTGGATCAGTTTGGCGGCTATACCGGCATGACCCCCGCCGACTTTCGCGATCGTCTCTACGAGCTGGCGACACAGTGTCACTTTCCGGCGCAGCGCCTCATTCTGGGGGGCGACCATCTGGGCCCCAACCGCTGGCAGGGGGAACCGGCCGAGCAGGCCATGGCCCATGCTGGGGATCTCATCACCAGCTATGTCGCTGCCGGGTTCAAGAAGATCCACCTCGACTGCAGCATGTCCTGTCAGGGCGATCCCGTTCCCCTGACCGATGAGCTGGTCGCAGAGCGAGCCGCACGGCTGGCGCAGATCGCCGAACAAACCTGTCTGGCCACTTTTGGCGAAAGCGATCTGGTCTATGTGATTGGCACCGAGGTGCCGGTGCCGGGCGGTGCCCATGAAGATCTTGCCGAGTTGGCGGTCACCACGCCGGAGGCGGCGCGCCATACCCTCGAAGCCCATCAACAGGCCTTCAACAAGTCGGGGCTGGCCCATATCTGGCCGAGGGTGATCGGTCTGGTGGTGCAACCCGGCGTCGAGTTTGACCATACCCGCGTCATCGATTACCGGCCCGAAAAAGCGGCTCCCCTTAGCCGGATGATCGAAGCCTATCCCCACATGGTGTTTGAGGCTCACTCCACCGATTACCAGACTCCTGAAGCTTATCGCCAGCTGGTACGCGACCACTTTGCCATTCTCAAAGTCGGCCCCGCCCTCACCTTCGCCCTGCGCGAAGCGCTGTTTGCCCTTGCCGCCATCGAGGAGGAACTGGTGGTTGCCAAGGCCTGTTCAGGTCTGCGCAAGGTGATGGAAGAGACCATGCTGGAGCGCCCCGACTTCTGGCGCAGCCACTATCAGGGCAGTGCCAACGAGTGTCGACTGGCCCGTGGCTACAGCTATTCGGATCGCATTCGCTACTACTGGCCCGATAGCCGGGTCGATGAGTGCTACGCCAGATTGCTGGCCAATCTGGCGGCGGAGCCCATCCCGCTCCCCCTGCTGAGCCAGCATCTGCCCCTGCAGTATCGCAAGGTGCGTCAGGGCTCGCTCTCGGCCAATCCCCATGACCTCATTCTCGATCAGGTGCAGGAGGTGCTGCGGCACTACGCCAGCGCCTGCACTGCGGCCTCTCGCCGCCATTCCCAGCTCGACCCTGTTGTATAAGGAGTTGCAGACATGATCCTTGGTTATTCAGAAGAGATGTTGCGCAGTGCCAATGGCCTGGCGACTGCCCGTGAAATTCGCCAGCAACCCGCCACCTGGCGCGAGACCCTCGCCATGGTTGAGGAGTGCCGTCCTGCACTGACCCGTTTTCTGACCCCACTGCTGGCCCGGCAAGAGCTGCGCATCATCCTGACCGGAGCTGGCACCTCCGCCTTTGCCGGTCGGGCGCTCGCCCCCTATCTCTCGGCCCACCTGCATGCCCGGGTCGAGGCGATCGCCACCACGGATATCGTCACCGACCCGGCCGAGTATCTGGCCGAAGATTGCCCGACCCTGCTTATCTCCTTTGCCCGCTCCGGCAACAGCCCCGAGAGCGTGGCGGCGGTCGAACTGGCCAGCCAGCTGCTCAGCGACTGCCACCATCTGGTACTGACCTGTAACGGTGAAGGGGCGCTCTATCGCCGCTGCCAGCAAGATGCCCACTCTCTGGCCCTGCTGATGCCGCCCCAGACCAATGATCGCAGCTTCGCCATGACCAGCAGCCTGACCAGCATGATGCTGAGCTGTCTGGCTCTCTTCCTGCCAGAGCGGTTCAACCACCAGCGCTGCGAGCAACTGGTCGCTACCAGCGACGCCATTCTGGAGCAGGTCGTACAGCGCGTACCGGCCTGGAACGAGCCGTTGCCCGAGCGGGTCATCTATCTTGGTAGCGGCAGTCTGCAAGGGGTGGCACAGGAGGCAGCACTCAAGCTGCTGGAGCTGACCGCCGGCCGTCTGGTCGCCATGTTCGACTCCCCCACCGGCTTTCGCCACGGCCCAAAATCGGTCGTCAACGAACAGACGCTCATCGTGCTGCTCATCTCCAACGACCCTTACACCCGGCAATACGATCTGGATCTGCTGCGCGAGCTGCGAAGCGATGGCAAAGCCGCCCGGATGGTTGCCATCGCCGACCAGCACCATCCCGCCATCGAGGAGGGGGAGCACATCTATTTGCCCGCCACCCTGCATGGCGACGATGCCCAGCTCGCCTTCTGCTACCTGCTCTATGCCCAGTACTACGCCTTCCATACTTCGCTGAGGCTGGGGATCAGCCCGGACAATCCCTGCCCCACAGGTCAGGTCAACCGGGTCGTACAGGGGGTCAATATCTATCCGTTCCACCAAGAAGGAGTGCTGTGATGCCCAATATCGTATTGAGCCGGATCGATGAGCGCCTGATCCACGGTCAGGTCGGTGTCCAGTGGGTCGGCTTTGCCGGTGCCAATCTGGTGCTGGTTGCCAACGACGAAGTGGCAGAGGACCCCATCCAGCAGAACCTGATGGAGATGGTACTGGCCGAAGGCATTGCGGTGCGGTTCTGGCCGCTCCAGAAGGTGATCGACAACATCCACAAGGCGGCAGATCGCCAGAAGATCCTGCTGGTCTGCAAAAACCCGACCGATTTCAACACCTTGGTTCAGGGAGGTGTCCCCATCTCCCGGATCAACGTCGGCAACATGCATTACGCCGACGGCAAGCGTCAAATCCACAAGACCGTATCCGTGGATGAACAGGACATCACCGCATTTCGCGCCCTGCGGGACGCCCGTGTCGAGTGCTATGTCCAGGGCGTGCCGACCGAACCGGCACAGGACATTTTCAATTTGCTCTGATTAAGGACAATTGTGATGGAAATCAGTTTGTTACAAGGTCTGCTGCTTGGCATCCTGGCGTTCTTCGCCGGACTCGACCTGTTCAACGGTCTGACCCACTTCCACCGTCCCGTGGTGCTGGGGCCGCTGGTTGGCCTCATCCTCGGCGACCTGCCCACCGGCATTCTGGTGGGCGGTACCCTGGAGCTGGTCTGGATGGGACTGGCCCCGCTGGCGGGGGCGCAACCGCCCAACGTCATTATCGGCACCATAGTCGGCGCCACCTTCGCCATCACCACCGGGGTCAAACCGGATGTGGCGGTCGGGGTTGCCGTTCCCTTCGCCGTGGCCGTGCAGATGGGGATCACCTTTCTCTTCTCGGTGATGTCAGGGGTCATGTCCCGCTGCGATCGCATGGCCGAAGCGGCTGACGTGCGCGGTATCGAGCGGGTCAACTACCTGGCGCTGCTGGCTCTGGGCACCTTCTACTTCCTCTGTGCCTTCCTGCCCACCTACTTCGGGGCCGAGCATGCCAAGGCAGCCATCGACGTGCTGCCTGCCCGCCTCATCGACGGCCTCGGCGTTGCTGGCGGCATCATGCCCGCCATCGGTTTTGCCGTGCTGCTCAAGATCATGATGAAGAACGTATATATCCCCTACTTCATCCTCGGTTTCGTTGCTGCCGCCTGGCTCCAGTTACCGGTGCTGGCCATCGCCGCCGCCGCGCTGGCCATGGCCCTGATCGACTTCATGCGCACCACCACCCCGCAAGCTCGTCCTGTTCAGGAGGAAACCGAAGATGGCATCTAACAACACTGCTGCGCGGATCATCTCCAGCGCCGAACCGCACAATACCCGGCCACAATCCGACGACACCTATGAAGATCAGCAGCTTGGCGCCGAACTGACCAAGCAGGATATCAACCGCTTTGCCTGGCGCTCCCTGCTGCTGCAGGCCTCCTTCAACTATGAACGGATGCAGGCCTCCGGCTGGCTCTATGGATTGCTGCCGGCACTGCAGAAGATCCACACCAATCCGCGGGATCTCTCCCGGGCCATGAAAGGGCACATGGGCTTCTTCAACACCCACCCCTTCCTGGTCACCTTCGTGATGGGGATCGTGCTGGCGATGGAGCGCTCCAAGCAGAACGTCAACAGCATCCAGAGCACCAAGATTGCCGTAGGCGCACCGCTCGGCGGGATTGGCGATGCCATGTTCTGGCTCACCCTGCTCCCCATCTGCGGCGGCATAGGGGCAGATCTGGCGCTGCAAGGTTCCATCATGGGTGCCGTGGTCTTCTTCCTGCTGTTCAACGTGGTCCACTTCGGCCTGCGTTTTGGTCTGGCGCACTACGCCTACCGCATGGGGGTGGCGGCCATTCCGGTCATCAAGGCCAATACCCGCAAGGTGGGGCATGCTGCCTCCATCGTCGGTATGACGGTGATCGGCGCGCTGGTCGCCACCTATGTGCGTCTTGGCACCACGCTGGAGATCACTGCCGGTGATGCAGTCGTCAAGCTGCAGGCTGATGTGCTCGACAAGCTGATGCCAGCCTTTCTGCCGCTGCTCTACACCCTGGCGATGTACGCCCTGATCCGCAAAGGCTGGAGTCCGCTGCGCCTCATCGTCATCACGGTGGTACTCGGTATCGTCGGCAAGTTCGCCGGTTTCCTCTAATCCGGAGCCGGCAGCAAGCCGGCCCCCTTTGCAGTAAAGGAACAGACTATGTTGGGCATCATCATTTGTGGTCATGGCGGTTTCGCCAGCGGTCTGGAGCGCGCCATGCTGCAGATCCTCGGCGAACAGGAAGCGGTTATCGCCATCGACTTTCCCGAGAGCTCCACCACTGCCCTGCTGCAGGCGCAGTGCGAAGCGGCACTGACTGAGGTCGACAAGGGGGATGGCGTGGTCTTCCTGACCGACCTGCTCGGTGGCACCCCGTTTCGGGTCGCCTCTACCCTCTCACTGTACCAGCCAGAGCGGGAGGTCATTACCGGTACCAACCTGCAACTGCTGCTGGAGATGGCGCTGGAACGCGATGGCCTCAGCGCCCGTGAATTCCGCCGGCAGGCCCTTGATTGCGGCCACCGGGGCCTCACCTCGCTGGCGGATGAGATGAGCAAAGAGCGTCAGGCAGATGCCGCTCTCGTCGAGGAGGGCATCTGATGGCCTCAAGGATCCGTGCCCGTCGCATGCTGACCGAACAGGGTTGGCTGGAACATCAGGAGCTGACCCATGAAGGGGGCATCATCACCGCCATTGCCCCCATCACGGATGGCGATCCGGCACGGGATGTCGAGCTGCTGGTGCCTGCGCTGATCGACGGTCATGTCCACGGCGGTGCTGGCGTCGATGTCATGGATAGCGATGGCAATGCCTTGGCTACCTTGTCGATGGCCAAGGCAGCAGAAGGGGTCGGCGCTTTTCTTGCCACCACGGTCACCGCCCCACTCCCCGAGATAGAGCAAGCCCTTGCCCGCATTGCCGATGGCGTTGCCCGCGGCATGCCGGGCGCCGAGCTGCTCGGCTGCTATCTGGAAGGACCCTACTTCACTCCGGACAACAAGGGCGCCCACGATCAGGCGCTGTTTCGGGAGCTGGATATTGCCGAACTGAACCATCTGCAACAGCTGGCGCGTGGCAGCCTGAAGGTGGTGGCGCTGGCACCGGAAAAGCCCAACGCCATCGCGGCCATTCACCATCTCGCCTCAAACGGTATACGGGTAATGCTGGGCCACTCGGCGGCGGATCACGACACCACCATGGCGGCGCTGGCGGCGGGCGCTTCCGGGCTGGTGCACTGCTTCAACGGCATGCGCGGTCTGCACCACCGCGAACCCGGCATGGTCGGTGCAGGTCTGGTCCATCCCGCAGCCTGGCTGGAGCTGATCGCCGATGGCCATCATCTCCACCCGAGCGTACTCAAGCTCTGTCACTGCTGCGCCGGCCAGCGTCTGCTGCTGGTTACCGATGCGATGCGCGCCGCCGGTATGACCGACGGGCACTATCTGCTCGGCAACTATCGGGTCGAGATGAAAAATGGCGTGGTACGCACCGAAACCGGCGGTCTGGCTGGCAGCACCCTCACCCTGCTTGGCGCCGTACGCAACATGGTGCAGCTGGCGAACGTACCGCTCGATGAAGCCATCGCAATGGCCTCGCTGGCACCAGCAAAGATGCTCGGCATTACCGATCGTCTCGGTTCACTGGCAGTTGGCAAACAGGCCAACCTGCTCGCCCTCACGACTGAACTCATTCAACAACACATCTGGGTGGCAGGCCGGGAGATAACCCCGACCGACCAATCCTCCCTTTTCTCAGGATCTCGCGTCAATCAGGACGCTCAGGAGTCACTATGTATCTGATCTCTTCCCATGAAATGCTCAAAGATGCCCAGCGCCGCGGCTACGCCGTACCGGCTTTCAACATCCATAACCTCGAAACCGTGCAGGTGGTAGCCCGCACCGCCGCTCGCATGCGATCTCCGGTGATTTTGGCTGGCACCCCGGGCACCTATCGCCATGCCGGGGTCGAGTATCTGGTCTCCATCTGTCAGGCCGCAGCCCATGAGTACCGCATCCCGCTGGTGCTGCATCTTGATCACCACGAAGACGAGCAGGACATCCACAGCAAGGTCGAAGCGGGGATTCGCTCCGCCATGATCGATGCCTCGCACTTTCCGTTTGAAGAGAACATAGAGAAAGTGCGCAGCGTAGTGACCTTCTGCCATCGCATGGGCGCCAGCGTCGAAGCCGAACTGGGCCAGCTGGGCGGTCAGGAGGATGACCTCATCGTCGATGCCGCTCATGCAAAATTTACCGACCCGCTCAAGGCGGCCGAGTTTGTCCGCCGCACCGGTATCGACTCGCTGGCCGTGGCCATCGGTACCGCTCACGGCCTCTACAAGGAGGAGCCCCGCCTCGACTTCGCCCGCCTCGCAGCCATTCGCGAGCAGGTGGATATTCCGCTGGTGCTGCATGGAGCTTCAGGCGTACCGGAAGCCGATGTGCGCCGCTGCATCGAACTCGGGATCTGCAAGGTCAACGTTGCGACAGAACTGAAGATCGCCTTCGCCGATGCGATGAAAGCCTTCCTTGGCTCTCATCCGGATGCCAGCGACCCGCGCCAGTATCTGGTGCCAGCCATGGCAGCAATGGAGGAGGTGGTCGAGGCGAAAATCCGTATGTGCATGAGTAATAACAAGATTTGATAACAATAAAATTACGGTAACAGGTCTGGGAGATAATAATGATGGCTCGCGCATCCTTGCGAAATAAGGTATGGGAATTTGCCCAGAGTTTGGGGAAAACATTCATGTTTCCCGTCTCTCTGATGGCATTCATGGGATTACTGCTGGGGGTGGGATCATCCATAACCAGCCCCTCCACCATAGATAATTTTCCTTTTCTTGGTGGGGAATATACCCAGCTCGTCTTCAATCTGGTGGCAACCGTAGGCAGCTTTGGCTTTACCTATTTGCCAATCATGTTTGCCATCGGCATTCCGATGGGATTGACCGAAAAGAACAAGGGTGTCGCGGCCTATTCCGGTTTCGTCGGTTATATGGCGATGAATATCGGGATCAACTTCTATCTCGCCAGTACCAATCAACTGGCTTCGCCGGAAAATATCAAACTGGCGGGACAAGCCATGGTGATGGGGGTTCAGACCCTCTCCATGGGCGTGCTAGGTGGCATAGTGTCGGGGATCGTGACCTACTTCATCCATCGCCGTTTCTATAACCTCAAACTGCACGACGCCTTCTCGTTTTTCAGCGGCTTGCGCTCCGTGCCCATCATCACCGTGCTGGTCATGTCGCTGATCGGTCTGGCCATGCCGCTCTTCTGGCACTATGTGGCGCTCGGTATTACTGCGGTCGGCAACATGATCATCTCTGCCGGCTCTTTTGGTGCCTTCCTCTACGGGGTGGCCATCAACCTGCTCAAACCGCTCGGTCTGCACCACATCATGCTGGCCATGGTGCGCTTCACCCCGGCAGGCGGTACCGAGCTGGTCAATGGCGAGACCATTTCCGGCGCTCTCAATATCTTCTTCGCCCAGTTGAAAGCGGGTGAACCCATCAGCCCGGCAGCAACCGCCTTCCTGTCGCAAGGGTTTATGCCGACCTTTATATTCGGTCTGCCTGCCGCAGCGTTAGCCATGTATATGGCAGCCACGCCCGGCAATCGAACCAGAATCAAGAGCCTGATTATCTCCGGGGTTCTGGTCTCTATCGTGACCGGTATTTCCGAGCCCATCGAATTCCTGTTTCTCTTTGTCGCGCCGGTACTCTATCTGTTCCATGTCTTTATGACCGGCGCCGCGCTCTTTGTGGTGGCCATGTGTGGCGTCACCATCGGCAATACCGATGGCAGTGCACTCGACCTGCTTATTTTCGGCATCATGCAGGGCTGGCAAACCAAGTGGTATCTGATTATTCCCATTGGCCTCATCTGGTCTGCCATCTATTTCACCGTCTTCTACTGGTACATCAAGAAATATGACATCAAGACCCCCGGCAGGGATGAAGTCGATGATATCCAGATTGCGAAACACGACCCGGCCGTGATCCTGAGTGCCCTCGGTGGCAAGGAGAATATCGTCAGCCTGGACAACTGCGTCACACGGCTGAGACTGGTGGTACACGACATGGGCAAGCTGCAGGAGAAGATCCTGAAACAGGCTGGCGCTCTCTCCGTCGTCAAGATCGACGAGCACAGCGTGCAGGTCATCATTGGCGCTCAGGTTCAAACCGTGAAGGATAATCTCGATGCTCTCCTGTAAAGATAGGGAGGCCCTGCGCCTCCCCAACCCACCCACCGACTTGCAACCCTCCCGTTTCGATGAGCTGGCAGATCGCATCAGCGACAAATGCCGCAAGTGGGATATGAAAGTGATCGAGAACCGCTTTGGCCCCGTTCCCACAGATAGCATTCCCATGTGGATTGCCGATATGGATTTCAAATCACCGCCGGCTGTGGCTCGCAAGTTCAGTGAAATCATCAGCTGGGGCACCTTCAGCTACACCCATTGCATCGATGATTTCTACGCGGCGGTCATCAACTTCCAGGCTCGCCACCACAAGGTTGCGGTGGAGCGGGAGTGGATCACCCTCTCCTATGGCACCGTCTCTACCTTGCACTACACGGTGCAGGCATTCTGCCAGCCGGGCGACAGCATCATCATGAACACCCCGGTCTACGATCCCTTTGCCAAGGCGGCCGAAAGGCAGGGGGTCAAGGTTGTCGCCAACCCGTTAGCCCTCAGCAAAGGGCGATACCGGATCGATCTGGCGAAGCTGGAGGAGCAGATCATTGGCCACAAGCCCAAAATCTACTTCCTCTGCTCGCCCCACAACCCGTCGGGCAGGATCTGGAGTCAGGCCGAACTGGCATCCATTGCCGACATCTGCCTGCGCTATCAGGTATTGATGATGGTCGACGAAGTGCATGCCGAGCACATCATCCATGGCGAGTTCGTCTCCTTTCTGGCGCTGGATGAGCGTTACCGCAACAACATGATGCTGATGAGCTCGCCCAACAAGGCATTCAATCTGGGCGGATTGAAAACCTCCTACAGCATCATTCCAAATCCACAGATCAGAAGCCGGTTCAGAGCGCGTCTTGAGCAGAACTCCATCACCTCTCCCAACGTGTTCGGGCTCTGGGGCATTATCACCGCCTATAACGAGTGCGATGATTGGCTGGCCGAACTGAATCTCTATCTGAGAGAGAACTACGCCTTGCTGGCGCGCTACTTCAGGGAGAACCTGCCCGACTTTCGGGTCATGCCGATGGATGCCTCCTATCTGGTCTGGGTCAATACCGGAGAGAGTGGCATGAGCGCAAGCGAGGTGACCCGCAGATGGGCAGTCGAAGCGGGTGTCATCATCGAAGATGGCTCCCACTACGTCAGCGGCGGTGAAGAGTATGTGCGGATCAACATAGGCACCTCCCGCCAACTGCTCGGCGAGGCGCTGCAACGTCTGGGAAGATGGGCGCAGCAGCAGGCCTGACGGCTGTCGATATTCACATCGGCAAAAACAACAAAAGGGACGCCACAGCGTCCCTTTTGTTTTACGTAGCCACTATCGCCAGTGACCGAAGAGTCAGATCCCCTGACGGGCTTCCTGCATCAACAGGCGCATATCGCTCACAGCCTTGGCCAGACCATCGAAAGCGGCGCGGCCGATGATGGCGTGGCCGATGTTGAGCTCATAGAGCTCGGGGATGGCGGCGATGGCCTTGACGTTGTGGTAGTGCAGGCCGTGGCCGGCATTGACCTTGAGCCCCTTGCCAGCGGCATAGGAGGCACCGGCGGCGATGCGCTTGAACTCGGCGTTGCGCTCGGCATCGGTGGTGGCATCGGCATAACGGCCGGTATGGATCTCGATAAAGGGGGCGCCGCTTTCGGCTGCCGCATCGATCTGGATAGGGTCAGCATCGATAAAGAGGGATACCTGAGCGCCCACGGCGGATAGGCGGGCGACGGCGTCCGTCACCTTGTCCAGCTGACCGGCCACGTCCAGACCACCCTCGGTGGTCACCTCGGTGCGCTTCTCCGGCACCAGACAGACGAAGTGGGGCTTGATGCGGCAGGCGATACCGATCATCTCTTCGGTCACCGCCATCTCCAGGTTCATTCTGGTCTGGATAGTCTGGCGCAGGATCTCCACGTCGCGGTCGGTGATGTGGCGGCGATCTTCTCGCAGATGCACGGTAATGCCATCGGCCCCGGCCTGTTCGGCCACGAAGGCGGCCTGTACCGGATCCGGATACTGGGTGCCCCGGGCGTTGCGCAGGGTGGCGATATGGTCGATGTTCACACCCAGATAGATTTCACTCATTGAGAACTCCTTGAAAGGCTTCATCTGTTGACTGCGCGGTCAGCGAATCACCCCGCGCCAATATCCGTATGTCTGTAATCTGTGTCAGCCTTGCATGCTGGCTTTGCGTTTTAAAAACAGCTCCCGGCTCTTTAGCTGGCGCTTGCCCAGATAGGGTTGCAAGGCCAATCGGCTGAAACGTTTGGCCGCCTGCAGCAAGGGAGGGGTATCGAAACGTCCCTCGGCAAAGGCGAGCAGGTGGGCACCGAGAAACAGGGTACGGGGATCCGGCGCCCGCTCGCAAGCAACAAAGCCCAATTCACGCTCGAAGCCATAGAGCAGAGTCGGCTCGATGGGCGACTCGTCGTCCGCCGTGTATTCGAAATCAACCGCATAACCAAGTGCCTGCAGTAGCAGGAACTCGAAGCGGCGCAGCGGCAGCTCCGGCGTCTCGCCATCGGCCAGCGCCATGATGGCACGGGCATAGGCGTCGAACACCTCGGGGAACGGCGTGTGCGCTTCCAGCAGGTAGTAGACCAGCTCGTTGAGATAGAGGCCGTAGAAGAGACGATCGCCCCCGAGTCGCAGGGAGTGATCCGGGCATTCGACCTGGGTGAGATTCTTGAGATCCCCCTTGCCGCGCCAGGCGATGGTGAGCAGGGTAAAGGGTTGCAGCAGCCCCTTGAGAGGGGAGCGTGGCCCGCGAGAACCGCGAGCCACCAGGGTAAAGCGGCCACTATCCTGGGTGAATACCTCGACCAGCTGGCTGGTCTCACGATAGGGCCGGCTATGGATGACGAAAGCCGGGGTCAGCAATCAGTCAGCGCCACTTAATCGTCACCGTAGCCAAGACTGCGCAGGGCGCGCTCGTCATCAGCCCAGCCCGACTTGACCTTGACCCACAGCTCGAGGTGCACCTTGTTCTGGAACAGCCGTTCCATATCGAGGCGCGCTTCGGTGCCGATGGTCTTGATCTTCTCGCCCTTGTTGCCGATGACCATCTTCTTCTGGCCATCGCGCTCGACCAGGATCAGGCCGTGGATGTGATAGATACCGCTCTCTTCCACCTTGAAGCGCTCGATCTCTACCGTCACCGAGTAGGGCAGCTCCTCACCGGTGAAACGCATCAGCTTCTCACGGATGATCTCGGAGGCCATGAAACGGGAGGAGCGATCGGTCACGTAATCTTCCGGGAAGAAGTGGACGTTCTCCGGCAGCAACGGCTTGGCCCACTCGCGGATCTTCTCCACGTTGGTGCCCTTCTGGGCACTGATGGGCAGGATATGGGCGAAGTTCATCTGCTGACCCAGCCACTCGAGGTGGGGCAGCAACTCCTCCTTCTCCTTGACGTTGTCGATCTTGTTGACCGCCAGCACCACCGGGCACTTGAGATTGCGCAACTTGCCCAGCACCATCTCGTCATCTTTGGTCCAGTGAGTGCCGTCCACCATAAATACCACCATGGCCACGTCGCCCAGCGAACTGGTGGCGGCGCGGTTCATCAGGCGGTTGATGGCCCGTTTCTCTTCAATGTGCAGACCCGGGGTGTCTACATAGATGGTCTGGTAGTTATCCTCGGTGTCGATCCCCAGAATCCGGTGACGGGTGGTCTGGGGTTTTTTCGAGGTGATGCTGACCTTCTGGCCAAGCAGCTTGTTGAGCAGGGTGGACTTGCCCACGTTGGGGCGGCCCACGATGGCGACAAAGCCGCAGTAGGTTGTATCTGTCATGACAGTTTTTCCAATGCTTGCTGCGCTGCGGCCTGTTCGGCCTTGCGGCGGCTGGTGCCGACCCCTTTGATCGGACCATCCAGACCTTCCACGTCACACTGGACGGTGAACTCCTGGTTGTGGGCTTCGCCCTTCACGTTGGTCACTGTATAGGTCGGCAGGGATTTGCGGCTTCCCTGCAGAATTTCTTGCAGACGGGTTTTGGGATCCTTCTGCTCGATGCCCGGCTTGATCTCCTCCAGACGGCTGGTGTACCAGCCCAGCAGCAGAGTGCGTACTGTCTCGAGATCACTATCCAGATAGACGGCGCCAATCACCGCCTCGACCGTGTCGGCCAGGATCGATTCACGGCGAAAACCACCGCTTTTCAGCTCGCCCGGCCCCAGGATCAGGTGATCCCCGAGGTCAAACTCGCGGCCCAGCTCGGCCAGGGTCTTTTCGCGCACCAGAGTGGCGCGCATCCGGCTGAGATCCCCTTCCGCCGCTTGCGGGAAGCGGTGGAAGAGATCGTCGGCAATCACCAGACTCAAAATCGAGTCACCCAAAAACTCCAGTCGCTCGTTGTGACGGGAGCCGGCGCTGCGGTGAGTCAGCGCCCGGGTCAGCAGTTCCAGATCCTGAAAGACGTGTCCGAGACGGGACTGCAGTCTGTTCATCTTGATATTCATTTACTTGATTCCGCCAATGCGGTTGAAGCGCACCCCTGTCGGTACCCAGCTTGGCAGCAGGGAGCCCTCTTCGCGCTCGAATTCAAAACTTATCCAGATAGCGACCGCCTTGCCAACCAGATTCTGCTCGGGCACAAAGCCCCAGAAACGGCTGTCGGTACTGTTGTCACGGTTGTCGCCCATCACGAAATATTGCCCCTCCGGTACCACCCACTCGTCGGGATAGGTGCCGGGCTGGCGATAGTAACGGCCAACCATATCGGGCATCAGCGGGTTGCGCAGGGTCTCGTGGGAGACATCGCCCAGCTGCTCGGTATAGCGGTCAAGGGGGATCCCCATCTGGGTAAATTCGCCTCTTTGTTCAAACTTGACATCGAGCTTCTGGAAGCCCGGGCACGTTTTCCCCTCCTGCTCCTCGCACTTGGGCCGGATCATCAGCTCCTTGTTGCGATAGATGACCCGATCCCCCGGCATGCCGACCACCCGCTTGATGTAGTCCACCCGCGGTTCGAGCGGGTATTTGAACACCACCACATCGCCGCGCTTGGGCTCACCGGTCTCGAGGAACTTGGTGTTGGTCACCGGGTCCCGCAGACCATAGGCAAACTTCTCCACCAGGATGAAATCGCCCACCAGCAGAGTGGGCATCATGGAGCCTGACGGGATCTGGAACGGTTCAAAGATGAACGAACGCAGGATCAGCACAAAGGTGATGACCGGGAAGACCCCGGCGGTCTGTTCAATCCAGACCGGAACGGGGGCCACCTTGGCCAGGGTTTTGTCATCCAGATGAGCGCCGCCATGGGCACGGGCCACGGCAATTTTGGCGGCTCGCTGTTTGGACCAAATCATCTTGTCCAGACACCAGATAACACCGGTGATCGCGCAGACCACCACCAGGATCAGGGAAAACGTGCTTGCCATCTATTAATCCTTTCCGACGTGGAGAATCGCGAGGAAGGCTTCCTGCGGCACGTCGACACGGCCGAGGGACTTCATCCGCTTCTTACCTTCTTTCTGCTTGTTCAGCAGCTTTTTCTTACGACTCACGTCACCACCGTAACACTTGGCAGTTACGTCCTTGCGCAGTGCCTTGACAGTGCTGCGCGCGATGATCTGGTTGCCGATGGCCGCCTGAATCGCGATATCAAACATCTGGCGCGGGATCAGCTCGCGCATCTTCTCCACCACCTGACGACCGCGATACTGGGCGTTGTCCTTGTGGGTGATGATGGCCAGCGCATCGACGCGCTCACCGTTGATCATGATGTCCAGACGCACCATGTCGGAGGTTTCGAAACGCTTGAAGCCGTAATCCAGCGAGGCGTAGCCGCGACTGGTGGACTTCAGGCGGTCGAAGAAGTCGAGCACCACCTCCGCCATCGGGATTTCATAGGTCAGCGCGACCTGCTTGCCGTGGTAGACCATGTTGGTCTGCACGCCACGCTTCTCGATACAGAGGGTGATCACGTTGCCCATGTATTCCTGCGGCAGCAGGATATGACACTCGGCGATCGGTTCGCGCATCTCCTTGATGCTGGTGATGGCAGGCATCTGGGCCGGGCTGTCGATATGGATGGTGGAGCCGTCGGTCAGCTCGATTTCGTACACTACGGTCGGTGCCGTGGTGATCAGATCCAGATCGTATTCACGCTCCAGACGCTCCTGAATGATCTCCATGTGCAGCATGCCGAGGAAGCCGCAACGGAAGCCGAAGCCCAGCGCAGTGGAGCTTTCCGGCTCGAAGAACAGGGATGCATCGTTCAGGGAGAGCTTGTCGAGGGCGTCACGGAACGACTCGTAGTCATCGCTGGAGATGGGGAACAGACCGGCATAAACCTGCGGCTTCACCTTCTTGAAACCGGCCAGCGCCTTGTCGGCACCGTTTTTGGCCTGAGTCAGGGTATCGCCCACCGGCGCGCCGTGGATATCCTTGATACCACAGACAACCCAACCTACCTCGCCGCAACCCAGCCCGTCGGTGTCCACCTGCTTGGGCGTGAAGATACCGATACGATCGACACCCCACACCTGACCGGTGCTCATCACCTTGATCTTGTCGTTCTTCTTCAAAGAACCGTTCTTGATCCGCACCAAAGAGACGACACCCAGATAGGAGTCGAACCAGGAGTCGATGATCAGCGCCTGCAGCGGCGCATCCGGATCACCTTCCGGCGCCGGGATTTTGGCCACGATCTCTTCCAGTACCAGATCAACACCGAGGCCAGTCTTGGCGGAACAGCGCACCGCATCGACCGCGTCGATACCGACGATATCTTCGATCTCTTCGGCAACCCGCTCGGGTTCTGCAGCCGGCAGGTCAATCTTGTTCAGTACCGGCACCACTTCCAGATCCATTTCCATGGCGGTGTAGCAGTTGGCCAGAGTCTGTGCCTCAACCCCCTGGCCGGCATCTACCACCAGCAGCGCCCCTTCACAGGCCGCCAAAGAGCGGGAGACCTCGTAGGAGAAATCCACGTGGCCCGGGGTGTCGATAAAGTTCAGCTGGTAGGTGTTACCGTCTTGTGCCTGGTAGTTCAGGGTCACACTCTGCGCCTTGATGGTAATGCCGCGCTCGCGCTCCAGATCCATGGAGTCAAGCACCTGAGCCTGCATCTCGCGGTCGGACAAGCCACCGCAAGTCTGGATCAGACGGTCCGACAGGGTCGATTTACCGTGGTCGATGTGCGCAATAATCGAAAAGTTACGAATGTGTTTCATCGAGCAAGAGTCACTCAAAATTGGTTTAAGGTCGGTTATGGAGGCGCGATTTTACTGGATAACCCGGCTGACGGCCATTCTTTAGTCGCCAACGCCAGTGAAATAGCGCCTGTTCGGTCAGGAGAGGGTACGGACGGGAACCACCACGCCGAGCATCTGCGGGCCGTAGCGCCCCTGATCCAGGCGGTTGGAAAAGTAACGAACCAGTAAAAAGCCGCCAGCGCCACCCAGCAGAGAGGCAAGAATGGTGACGCCCTCCCCCCCCGAGAGCAGCGGCGCCAGCCAGAGTTGCCCCAGCAGAGCGCTCGCCAGCAGGCAAAACAGCGGCAGCACATAGACCAGCGCGGCCCCGCGCAGCAGGCTCTCTTGCGGGATGCCGAGCCTGATTTGCTGGCCAACGCTCACCTCGGCGGTAAGGCGGATCCGCAATCGTGGGGCTTTCAGGGGAAACGCCTTGGCCACAGTACCGGTACCGCAACCGGATTGCTGCTGGCAGCCGCTGCAGGCAGAGCGCCGTTCGCACTCCACCCAGGCATGGTCACCCTCAATGGCTACTACGGTCGCCAGCTCTTCACTCATCTCGTTCACGGGAACACCTCGTGCTAATGCAATGGCAGGATCTGAACACGACTCACAGCCAACGGCAAACAGTGCACCACTGTGAACCCAGAGCATGGACTCACTGCACGGCCTCGTTGCGAGCCAGCGGCTGCACCGACTCGGCAATCCGTTTGGCGGTCTCGGCAGGCACTTCCCCGACCACGGTGATCTCAACCCCCACCTCGTTGACGAAGCTCACCAGCGAGGTGGCGCCCTGGCGGATCAGCTGCTGGCGCACCGCCTGCTTGGGATCGACCCGGGAGACGTAGACCGAGAGATCGACCAGCCCGTCGGAGAGCATCATGTAATCCACCGGCATACTGGTGGTCACCAGCTGGTGCCTGTCCTGCGACAGCACCTTGAAGCCATCGGGCAGCCAGGTCACCTGCCAGTTCAACTGCTGCTGCGGAGCCGGATAGGCATCTTCCAGCGCCAGCGCCGGGGGCAACTTGCTGTTGGCCAGGGTCACCAGCCAGGGGGCCGGCTTGTTCTGCAGCTCCAGATCCACCCCCAGCAGCTGCTCGACCAGATTGCCTTCCCGCTCCACCATGTCGACACGCAGCAGCAGATGGCTCTGCTCATCAACCCAGAGCATGAAGCCGTACTTGTCGGCCTCCTTGGGCACCAGCCTCACCACCTGAGCGACCACACCCGCGACGCGGCTGCGGCCGGCCAGCACGGGATCATAGCTCTGCAATACCCGGGAGAGCGGCATGCTGACCAGACTCGACCAGATGCCGGGGAAGCGGGCATCCTTCAGGGTGTAGGGATCATGGCTGTTTTCAAAGAAGGTGTATTCGTTCTCGCGCTGCAGATACTCGATCGCCTTGCCGTCGAGGTAGCTGAGATGCGCCACTTCTTTGCCATTGATCACGGCGTGGCTGATGCGGATCGGTTCAAGACGCCCCTGACGGGCCTTGACCATGGACAACTCGAAATTCTGTTGATGCACGGCACTCTGCATCTGCTGCAACAAGGCCTCGGCCGACTTGTCGTCGGCAGAGGCCTTGGCACTGATTAGCAGGAGAGAGGCCAGCAAAATACGGCTGGACTGGCGCACGTTTGTATCCCTGACAACTCGTTATTGTTGGATCTGTCTGTCTTGCAACAGGCGCTGCTGTAACTGGTGATCACGCAGGAAGGCGTTGATGCGTTCGCGCTGCTCCTGCATCTGCTGTTCGGTCATTCCCTGTTGCGGCCGAACGCGGTTGCCCTCTTGCGGATAGTGGACGCTCACTGGCGCGGCACTGCCACCGATGGGGATGGTATTGAGCACAGGGTTGTTCGGCACGCCGTCCTGACCCTGATACTGCTGCACCCCGAAGATGACGGCGGCAGCCACAGAAGCTGCGATGGCATATTGCCCCAGCTGCTGGCCAACCCGACGAAACAGGGGCACCACATTGGAATCTGTCTTGACCGGTGCAACGACCGGTTGCGCCACCGGAGCGGCCTCGACCGGCTTGGGTGCCAGTATGGTCGGCTCATCCTCCAGCGCAGCCATGATGCTGTCACTGAGATCCAGTTGCAGATTGACCGGCAGGTCACCCCGCATGGCATCGCCAATCAGGTGGTAACGACCCCAGGTATCTTGCAAGCCGGAGTCCATCTCCAGCTCGTTCAGTACCTCTGCGTCACTCAGCTCACCATCCATCAGGGCAGAGATTTGCTCTTTGTTTGCCATAAGTTAACCCGTCTTTCCCCAGTTAATTCTCGATCAGAGGTTGCAGCTTTTTGTCGATTGCTTCCCTCGCCCGGAAGATACGGGATCTGACCGTACCCACTGGGCAATCCATGATTTCGGCAATCTCTTCATAGCTCAGCCCTTCCAGTTCGCGAAGGGTGATCGCTGTCCTCAGGTCTTCCGGCAATGCCTCAATGGCTGAAAACACGGTGCGTTTGATCTCGTCAGTCAGCGCCAGGTTTTCCGGGGTTGAGACCTCTTGCAAGGCTTCACCGCCGCCATAAGACTCCGCTTCGTCAGCCTCCACATCACTGCTCGGGGGCCTGCGCCCCTGGGAGGTCAGATAGTTCTTCGCCGTATTCACGGCAATTCGGTACAACCAGGTGTAAAAAGCACTCTCGCCACGGAATGTCGGCAATGCCCGGTAGGCTTTGATAAACGCCTCTTGCGCCACATCGGGCACGTCGCCGGGGTTGTTGACATACCGGGCAATCAGGTTGACCACCTTATGCTGGTATTTTTTTACCAACAGGTTGAAAGCTGCTTTGTCGCCGCGCTGGACCCGTTCAACCAGCTGTTCGTCCAGTAGATTCTGGTCGCTCATCAGAGCCGTAAAACCCCCATCAGGTTATCGTTCTTCTTTTCCGGCCCTTCCTAAGCGCACAAGTTCAGACAGGGAGAATCAGAGAAAGTTCGAATCTGTTTAAAAAAATGTGATGCAGGCTGCATCCTCGCCCCCGCTTGGGCTACCATGGTGCCAGTTCTTAATCCAGGCCAATGATACTTATGAAAGCAAGTGTTGAATACCTTTGCGACGTACTGATCATTGGCAGCGGTGCCGCTGGTCTGACTCTCGCATTGCGATTGGCAGACCAGGCCAAAGTCCTGGTTCTGAGCAAGGGGCCCATCAGTGAAGGGGCCACTTTCTATGCGCAAGGAGGCATCGCTGCCGTGTTCGACGAGACCGACAGCATCGAATCCCACGTGAGCGACACGCTCAACGCCGGGGCCGGGTTGTGTGACCCGGCCGTGGTCGAGTTCACCGCCCGCCACGCCCGCGAGTCGATCCAGTGGCTCATTCAGCAGGGGGTTCCCTTCGATCAGGAGGAGAACGCCGAGGGCGAATCCCAATACCACCTCACCCGGGAAGGGGGCCACAGCCATCGCCGCATCTTCCACGCGGCGGATGCCACCGGCAAGGCGGTGCAACTCACCCTGATCGATCAGGTGCGCGCCCACCCCAACATCCAGCTGATGGAACGCTTCAACGCGGTCGACCTCATCACCACCCGCAAGCTCGGTCTGCCGGGCAACAAGGTGCTGGGCGCCTATGTCTGGAACCGCAATGCCGAACAGGTCGAGGTGGTTCGCGCCCGCTTCGTGGCGCTGGCTACCGGTGGCGCATCCAAGGTCTACCAGTACACCTCCAACCCCGATGTGAGTTCTGGTGATGGCATCGCCATGGCGTGGCGGGCCGGCTGCCGGGTGGCGAATCTGGAGTTCAACCAGTTCCACCCCACCAGCCTGTTCCACCCGGACGACCCCAACTTCCTGCTGACCGAAGCGCTGCGTGGCGAGGGTGCCTATCTGCGCCGCCCGGACGGCAGCCGCTTTATGCCGGAGTTTGACGAGCGGGCCGAGCTGGCACCGCGCGATATCGTCGCCCGCGCCATCGACCACGAGATGAAGCGACTCGGTGCCGACTGCATGTATCTGGACATCAGCCACAAACCGGCCGATTTCATCATCAAGCACTTCCCGACTATTTATGAACGCTGCCTCGCGGTCGGCATCGACATCACCAAGGAGGCGATGCCCATCGTGCCGGCCGCCCACTACACCTGTGGCGGCGTGATGATCGACAACAATGGCCAGACCGACATCCCCGGACTCTACGCCATCGGCGAAGTGACCTATACCGGTCTGCACGGTGCCAACCGGATGGCCTCCAACTCCCTGCTGGAATGCGTAGTCTACGCCCATCAGGCGGGGGCCGACATTCTGGCCAAGCTGCCGATGAGCGCCGAGCCGCCGCGCCTGCCCGCCTGGGACGAAAGCAAGGTAGAGGATTCTGACGAACTGGTGGTCATTCAGCACAACTGGCACGAGCTGCGGCTTATGATGTGGGACTACGTGGGGATAGTGCGCACCAACAAGCGCCTCGCTCGTGCCAAGCGCCGCATCGATCTGCTCAAGCAGGAGGTGCAGGAGTACTACGCCCACTTCCGGGTCTCCAATAACCTGCTGGAGCTGCGCAACCTGTTGCAGGTGGCCGAGCTTATCGTCAACTGCGCCCTGCAGCGCAAGGAGTCGCGCGGCCTGCACTACAACCTTGATTATCCAGAGATGCTGCCGGACTCGAAACCGACCGTACTGACCCCGGAGCGGGATTGAGCCCCTCTCCTGCCATACCAATGACCCCGCTTCGGCGGGGTCATTTTTTTAGGGCCATCCGGACAAAGCGCTACCCAGTTCCTTGCTCCTGCAAAGAGGTAACTCGGGAAGATGTGAGATCGCTCAGCGCCGGTCGGCAGGAAAGTTGATTGCCCGGGCCAGCAGGCGGTAGTGGTCGGGGGCCAGCGCATCGGCGAAGAGCCAGAGCACGCAAGCGCGCCCCTGCTCCGGATGCAACTCAAGGCGCAGCACGCCGGGTAGAATGCGGCTCTTGTTGCCGAGCCGATAGGATACGCTCTGCCAGCGCAGCCACTGGCCATCCCACTCCAGCTCGAACGGGATACGAGGCAACGCACGCCAGCTCAGGGCGAACGCCAGCAACCAGACGGGAACAAACAGCGCCCACTGCCAGCCGGTTACGAGGGCGCTGACCGGCCAGAGCAGCAACAGAGATAGGGCCACCAGCCAGTAGCGCTGATGGCGGGAGGGGTGAACAGGGATGATCACCCGCTCCACGACATCAGGCCTGACGGTCGTGACGGGCCTGATTGCGCTCCAGGATCATCTTGATCATGGCGCTGAAGGCGGGATCGGCCGGCACTGCGTGCCCCATGGTCCAGCGGAACAGGTCCGGATCATCGCTCTCCAGCAGGCGGATAAAGGTCTGCTGATCGGCTTCGCTCAGGGAGTCGAACTCGTATTCGAAAAAGGGCATAAAAACAACATCCAGCTCGAGCATGCCACGGCGGCAGGCCCACTTCAGGCGGGATTTTTCAACTGGGCTCAACATGGAACTCTCCTTACAAAGACCCGGGGATGGTACCAGCTGGATTTTCCGGCTGACAAACATTAGTTACGTCTTTACCATGCAGGTCACATACTTTCTCTCTGGAATACCATCGTGAGCCTGCAACCCCCTGTTTTTCCTGCCGAGCCGACCCGCTTCGCCCTGACCAAGATAGCCATCACCCGACTGAGTGGTCAGGATCGCGTCAAATATCTGCAAGGTCAGGTCACCTGCGACGTCAACGCCCTGCAACCGGGGCAGAGCACGCTGGGTGGTCACTGTGATCCCAAGGGCAAGCTGTGGAGCGATTTTCGCCTGCTCTGCCTTGAAGAGAGCCTGCTGCTGCTGACTACCCCTTCGGTACTGGAGCGCCAGCTGCCGGAGCTGAAAAAATTTGCCGTCTTCGCCAAGGTGGAGATTGCCGCCGATGAACGCCATGCCACCGGTCTGGCTGGCAAGGGCACGGATGCGTGGATCGCCGCGCAGTTTGGCCTGGAGCAGAACGGCCTTATCGCTGGCGGCATGGCGGTGAAGATCGAACAGGATCGCTGGCTGCTGGTGAGCAGTGAGCAAGCCGATGCGCTGCCGGCGGGTGACGAATCCCTATGGTGGGGTCTCGAGATCAAGGCCGGTCTGCCGCACATGGAGGCGGTGCATCAGGGCGAGTTCATCCCGCAGATGCTCAACCTGCAGGCGCTCGATGGCATCTGCTTCAACAAGGGCTGCTACATGGGGCAGGAGACGGTAGCCCGCGCCAAATATCGCGGCGCCAACAACCGCGCCCTGTTCCTGCTGGCAGGTAGTGCCAGTGAGCCGGTCAATGCGGGCGATACGCTGGAGATCCAGCTCGGTGACAACTGGCGTCGCAGCGGCATGGTGCTCAACGCCTGGCAACATCAGGGTCAGGTGTGGCTCACCGCCGTATTGCCAAAAGATACCGAAGCTGACGCCCGTTTTCGCCTCAAGCAGGAGGAGAGCTCGCAGCTCACCCTGCAACCCCTCCCCTACGAACTGACCGAGTAAGGTCGGCTAGCGAGGCACCCGCGCCAGCAGGGCCTCCTTCAGCCAGCGCCCCGCCTGCCCCAGCGGGCGGGCGCGATGCCACTGCAACTCCAGCGCCAACGCATGGCTGGCGATAAATTCGGGCTCCAGCACCACCACCTCGCCCCGCTTCAGCGGCTGATGCAGCAGAAATTCCGGAACCGCGGACCAGCCAAGGCCCCGCTTGACCAGCTCCAGCACCCCGAGATCCCCCTCGACCCACCACACCTGAGCCGAGATGCGAAAACGCTGGCGCTCGCACCCTTCCCGTCGTCCGGTGACCATCAGCTGGCGCGCCCCCTGCAGATCGACCTCCCGCAGCGGCTGCTTGCGGGCCAATGGATGATCCGGTGACACCACCAGCGGCATGGTCACCTCCCCCAGCGAACGGGCGACGATCTCCCGCTGGGGATGCACCTTCTGGTAGCTGATGCCGAGCTGGGCCCGGCCGGTCACCAGCATCTCGGTCACATCCTCCATCAGCGGGAAGAGCAGCTCCAGCTCCACGGTCGGATAGCGGGTGGCAAACTCCTCCAGCAAGGTACCAAGCCAGGGCAGGTGAGAGTCATCGTCGATGGCCAGGGTCAGGCGCGACTCCACACCGGCAGCCAGTTCGCCGGCAATGGACTGCAACCGCTCACTCTGCGCCAGCAGGATACCCGCCTCCTGCACCATGCGCGCCCCCGCCTCAGTCAGCTGCGGATAGCGACCGCTGCGGTCAAACAGGGTTAGCCCCAGATCGATCTCCAGATTGGCGATGGCGCTGCTCACCACCGACTGTGCCTTGCCAAGCTTGCGGGCAGCGGCGGAGAAGGAGCCGCTCTCGGCGGCGGCCAGCAAGATTTTCAGTTGTTCCAGCGATGGATTCACCCTTCTACTCCTCTTTTTGGATCCCGACAGGCCAGTCATCTATCTATTTTAGCGATAGATACCAACGTGAAACCATCGCAATTTGGCGATAGATTGTCCCCATGTTTTCAACGTAACTGTTCAAGAGAGTGATTTATGCGTACCCGTAACGACCGCATCCGCCAAGCCATCGGCTTTGAAGTGATTGGCCTGCTGATTGCCGCCCCGCTGGCCAGCTGGGCGACCGGCATTCACCTCAGCCACATGGGGCCGCTGGCGCTCTTCTTCTCGGTGATGGCGACCCTCTGGAACTACATCTACAACATCGGGGTCGACAAGCTGCTGCTCAAATATCAGGGCCACACCTACAAGAGTGTCTGGCAGCGGGTGGTGCACGCCATCGGCTTCGAAGGGGGTCTCCTGACCGTGGCCCTGCCGGCCATGGCCTGGTGGCTCAACGTCAGCATGCTGGAGGCGCTGGTGCTGGATCTGGGCTTCGTTGCCTTCTATCTGGTCTACGCCTTCGTCTACAACTGGGTTTACGACAAGGTATTCCCGATCCCGGGCGAGTCGATGCCGCACCTGCAGCAGAATGCACTGGGTTGAAGAGAGACCGGCAACAAAAGGTAAAAACAGGGCACCATCATGAAACGTAATGATGGTGCCGGAGAGGAGGTCGGGACGCGCTGACCGGGTGGTCAGCGGCAGGGGATCAGGCCTGAGCCTTGGCGGCTTCGCTGCTCTCGGCCTCTTCGCTCTCCTGTTGGGCCTGGGCGGCCTGCAGGGCTTCCAGTTCGTTCTGGTAGTCGCTCAGGATCTGCTGGGCCACTGCCATGTCACCCTTGTGCTTGCGCTCGAACAGATGGTGCTGCACCACGCCGTTGAGATACTCCACCGTGATGGGCTGCTCAAGGGTTCCCATCAACTCCTCTTTCTCCAGCTCGGCATTGATTTCATCGGCGGTCGTGCGCAGCAGCCCGGCCAATTGAACCAACATGCGGCGCTCACCTTCGCGCAGCAGGCTCAACATGCGGTTTCTCTGCTGCTCATTCTGTTGGGTCATACATTTCCTTACGTCGATAGGGAACAATCCCGCTCATTCTGCCCTGTCCCCGAGACAGCGTCTATCTCATGCCCCCCACTAATTTTCGGCGTTCGCTCACAAATGGCGCCAGATGCTATTTGCTCCGGCTCTGGGGTATAGTAGCCGCTGATTTTCGGGATATTTCTGCAACAAAAGGGTGTCCCGCCAGCTTATTCATCGAGGCGAACTTCTCCGTTATGACCGATGCCATTGTGGTGCTCTGCACCTGCCCCGACCAAACCAGTGCCGACCTCCTGTGCGAACAGCTGCTGAACCGCCAGCTGGCCGCCTGCATCAATCAGCTGCCGGGGGTCACCTCCGTCTACCGCTGGCAGGGCAAGGTGGAGCGGGCAACCGAGATCCAGCTCGTCATCAAATCCCGTCAGCCGCTCTTTGCCGAACTGCAGGCGTGCATTCTGGCCCATCACCCCTATGAGGTGCCCGAGCTGCTGGCCCTGCCGGTGAGCGCCGGCCTGCCCGCCTACCTCGACTGGCTCAAGGAGGAGACACCATGATGTGCAGTCGCCTGTTCACCCTCCTGCTGGTGCTGCTGACGCTGGCCACGGCCGGACTCGCGCCGGCCCGGGCCAGTGGCACCGATATTCTCGGCTCCCTCGGCCTTGCGGCGAACGCCAAACCGACGTTCCTCAAGGTGGATGAGGCGTTTCGTCTCGAGAGCGAACAGCGGGGTGATCAGCTGCTGCTGACCCTCAACATCGCTGACGACTACTACCTCTATCGCCACAGCCTGCGCTTCAAGGGAACCAACCTCACCTTCAGCGACCCGGCGCTGCCGGAGGGGAGCGAGCATGAGGATGACTTCTTCGGCAAGACCCGGGTCTACTACCAACAGGTGACCATAGCCGTGCCGCTGCGAGAGGTGGGCGAGCACGCTACCCTGCGCCTCACCTATCAGGGCTGTACCGATGGTCTCTGCTACCCGCCGACCGACAAGCTGATCGAGGTTGCCCAGCTCGCCGCATCTGGCACGGATAACGCGCAGGCGGCCAACCCGTCACTCAGTCAGCAGGATCAGCTGGCCGCCGCCCTCGGCAGCCAGGGCTTCTGGCTCAGTGTCGCCGCCTTCTTCGCGCTGGGGCTGGGGCTCGCCTTCACCCCCTGCGTCTTCCCCATGTACCCCATTCTGACCGGCATCATCGCCGGCGCCGGTCATCGCCTCTCCACCGGCCGCGCCTTCCTGCTCTCCATGGTCTATGTACAGGGGATGGCGGTGACCTACACCCTGCTCGGACTGGTGGTTGCCTCGGCAGGGCTGAAGTTCCAGGCTGCGCTGCAACACCCCTACGTGCTGATCGGCCTCTCGGCGATGTTTGTGCTGCTCGCCCTCTCCATGTTCGGGCTCTACACCCTGCAGCTGCCGAGCAGCTTGCAAACCCGGCTCTCCGGCCTCTCCAACCGCCAGCACGGCGGCTCGGTGGCCGGGGTCGCCATCATGGGAATGATCTCCGGTCTGGTCTGCTCCCCCTGCACCACGGCGCCGCTATCGGGGGCGCTGATCTACGTGGCCCAGAGCGGCGATCTCTGGCTTGGCGCTGCGGCGCTCTACGCCCTCTCGCTCGGGATGGGGCTACCGCTGCTGCTGCTCGGCACCTCGGGCGGCAAGCTGCTGCCCAAGGCGGGGGCCTGGATGGATGTGATCAAGCAGCTGTTTGGCTTCGCGTTGCTGGCGGTACCGATCCTGCTGCTCTCAAGGCTTTGGAGCGATCAGATCACCACCCTGGCCTGGCTTGGCTGGGGGCTGCTGCTGTGCGGCTACCTTTATCATCACAACCAGCACCAGCCCCACTCGGTGGCCAAGAGCCTGCGCGGCTTTGTACTGCTGCTGGCGATGATCAGCGCCGTAGTGGTGGGCAAGGATCTGCTGCAACCGCCCGCTACCGGCGCGGTCACGACGGGCACCAACCAGAGTGCTCCGCAGTTTGTCCGCATCAAGACGCTGGCTGATCTCAAAGTGCAGCTGGCTGCCGCCCGTGGCAAGCCGGTGCTGCTCGACCTCTACGCCGACTGGTGCGTCGCCTGCAAGGAGTTCGAGCACAAGACCTTCAGCGACCCGGCAGTGCGCGAGCGTTTCGGCCAGATGGTACTGCTGCAGGCGGATGTCACGGCCAACGACGATGCCGATGTCGAGCTGCTCAACACCCTCAATGTACTCGGGCTGCCGACCCTCATCTTCTTCGACCGTGAGGGCAAGGAGCTGACAGGCCAGCGGGTCACCGGCTTTATGGGGCCGGCGGAGTTCCTCGCTCACCTCGACAGGGTCAGCAATGCCAAGTGAGCTGCGCCGATTGCAGGCAAGCGATGCGCCGGCCTTGCAACGTCTGCTTGAACTGGCCCCGTCCTATCAGGCGGCAGTGAGCGATGAGCCCCTCTCCCCAGATGCCGCAGAAGAGGAGCTGGTAGCCTGTCCACCCGGCCTGCCGCTCTCTGCCAAGCATCTCATCGGCCACTGGGAAGAGGGGGAGCTGACCGCGGTGGTGGATCTGCTGCGTGGTTATCCCGACCCGACCACCGCCTATCTGGGGCTGTTGCTGGTAGGGGAACCCTGGCAAGGTGCTGGTCGTGGTCAGGCGCTCTATCGCCACGCCTGCTCGCTGGCGCGCTCATGGGGAGCCACCCGGCTTCGCCTGTCGATCATTGCCAGCAATGAATCCGCACTCTCTTTTTGGCAGCGCAGAGGGTTCACCGAGTGCTATCGTCGCGAGCTGGCCGGCTATCGGGCCGAGGCCATCGTGCTGGAACGCGCACTGGAACCGTGAGCCGAGGTTTGCCACCGCCCGTTCGCGTGGCACAATCTGCCCTCCCGTTTTGCTCTTTTTGCACCTGTTCGGAGTTTTGATGAAAAAGTGGTTCATCCCCCTGCTGGCCCTCTGGCTGTTTGGTTGTAGTGCAGGGCCCGGAGAAGATGTTATCCGCCAGCAGGTTACCGCCAAGTTGCTGGCCGAAACGGATGCCAACCTGTTCGATATCAGTGACTTCACCATCCTCGGCAAGGAGGAGCGGATGGAGGGAATCTATCTGGTCAAGGTGAGCTACCAGCTTCACTTCAAGCAGGGACTGGATCAGCTGCAGGTGCTGCACGATGAAGATCTGATTTATGACCGTGTCGGCCCCTTCCAGCAGGAGATGGGACTGATGGAGCTTGAGCGCAAATATGGCGAGTTCGAAGCGGGTCAGGTACTGCCGCAAGAGGCTGAGGTGTGGATGATGAAAAGTGAACAGGGGTGGCGGCTGGCTGAACCGGCGCAATAAAGGGCTGCCCGCCCCTTACTCTCTGCAAGCTCGGCAACGGCAGCTCTGCCGTGGTTGACCAGCTCAGACCTGGGTATCGACCCGATACCCTTTCCGCTCTGCGGGTTCACCCGGCAGCTTGCTGGCCAACCCCGACAGCACATCCTTGAGGGTGATCCCGCTATCTGCCGCACCGCTGCTCTCCAGAAGCTTGGTCAGCTGGCTCTGCAAGGGGTCAATCGCGTCGTTCTGCCCCCCTTGGCTGCTCTCTTTGTCCTTCCCGCCTGGTTGATCCAGCGTCTCCAGCAGACGCGCCAGATCCCGTTTCAGCGGGCTCTCGCTGTTGTCGGTGAGCGCAATCTTTCGTTGCTCCTGTTCTTGCCGCTGTTGTTGCTGCAACGCCAGCTGTTGCTCCTGCTGCTGTTGCAGCGCTCCCATCATGGTATTGATGAACGCCTCCAGCGAGTCCTTGATTGAAATATTGCTCCCGCCGCCCCCTTCTCTTTTCGACGACAGTCCGAGATTATCGAGTACAGAGCCAAGGTCGCGCACCATCCGGCTGTCACTGCCAGTTGATGATGACAGCGTCGTCCTCGCCAATGGCTGCGCGGTAGAAGATCCCTGCCGTTGCACCAGCGGGCTGGGCCCGCCTGACGCGACCACATTCATCTCCATCCCGCCCCTCCTTCACATCTTTTTCTGTCAGCGAACCCGCTCTTGTTCGCCTGACCCGGCATAACTCTCACACCTAAAAGATAGCGCCAACCGGAAGGGATTGGCGCTAACGCATGTTTTGGTCTATCAGGCTGTGCGCTAGTGCAGTGCCGCTATAAACAAGGGCTGGCGGGGCACAGTGCCCCGCCAGTGACTCAGAAGATATCCTTGAAACGGTGCCACAGCATCCCCAGCGCCAGCAGCGGAGAGCGCAGCGCCGGGCCACCCGGGAAGGTGATGTGAGGCACGCTGGCGAAGAGATCGAAACCCCGGCTCTCGCCGCGGATTGCCTCGGCTACCAGCTTGCCCGCCATATGGGTGGCGTTGAGACCGTGGCCGGAGTAGGCCTGGGCATAGAGCACGTTGGGGTGAACCTTCAAGCGGCCAATCTGCGGCAGCCGGTTGGCGCCGATCCCGATCATCCCGCCCCACTGGAACTCGATGGCGGTGCCAGCCAGCTCGGGAAAGACCCGCAGCATCTTGGGCAACATGAAGGCCTTGATATCGCGGGGATCCCTTCCCGAGTAGTTGCAGGCCCCGCCGAACAGCAGACGACCGTCGGCGGAGAGGCGGTAGTAGTCGAGGGCCACGTTCTGATCGCACACCGCCATGTTTTGCGGCAGCAAGCGCTGGCGCAAGCGGCGATCCAGCACCTCGGTGGCAAGGATGTAGGAGCCGGCCGGCAGCACCCGCCCTCCCAGCTCCGGATTGAGGTCGTTGAGATAGGCGTTGCAGCCGATCACCAGATAGTCAGCAGTGACACGGCCGTGGGCGGTGGTCACTTCAACCTGCTTGCCGTAATCGATATGAGTCACTCTGGAGTGTTCAAACAGGGAAACCCCGAGGCTGGCAGCCGCACGAGCCTCACCGAGCGCCAGATTGAGGGGATGCAGATGGCCGGAGCCCATGTCGATGAGGCCGCCGATATAGCGATCCGACCCCACCACACTATGGATATCTTCGCGTGGCACCAGCTTGAGTTCGTGCTCATAGCCGAGGCTCGCCAGATGGTCGAGATCTTCCTCGAAGCCGGCCAGATGGCGCTGACGGGTGGCCAGATCGCAGTAACCCCAGGTGAGGTCGCACTCGATATTGAAGCGCTCGACCCGCTCGCGCACCAGCTGCACCGCCTCCAGCCCCATCAGGTCGAGCTCGCGTACCCCCTCCTCACCAATCCAGCGGGCAAACTGGCTGGTATCGTGACCAATACCGCGAATAAGCTGGCCACCGTTGCGCCCGGAGGCCCCCCAGCCGATGCGGTTGGCCTCCAGCAGCACCACCTTGTAGCCTGCATCAGCCAGGTTGATGGCGGTGTTGAGGCCGGTAAAACCGCCACCGATAATGCAGACATCCGCTTTCAGCTCGGCCTCGAGTTCCGGCCACTGCTGCGGATCGTTGCGGGTCGCGGCGTAGTAGGAGGCCGCGTGCTCCTGATATCCGATGTGCTTTCCTGCCTGCATGTTCAGCATCCTGCCTTGTTGCAAATTGTTTAATAAAATAAGCAAACTTGTTTCGATAATACCCAGCTACGGCACGGCAAACCAGCTGCCGCGGATCACAGAAATGCAAAAGGCGCCCCGAAGGGCGCCTTTTCATGCAATCAAGGTGCTGTAACGAATTACAGTACGTTGATGGCGTTCAGGTCGGAGAATGCTTTCTCCAGACGAGCGATCATGGAAGTCTGACCTTCACGCAGCCATACGCGCGGGTCGTAGTACTTCTTGTTCGGCTTGTCGGCACCTTCCGGGTTGCCCAGCTGACCTTGCAGGTAAGCTTCGTTCTTCTTGTAGAAGTGCAGCAGACCTTCCCAGGTTGCCCACTGGGTGTCGGTGTCGATGTTCATCTTCACTACGCCGTAGGAGATGGACTCGCGGATCTCTTCCAGAGTGGAACCTGAACCACCGTGGAATACGAAGTCCAGAGACTTGGCAGGAATACCGAACTTCTCGGAAACGTATTTCTGGGAAGCGTCCAGGATGGACGGGGTCAGCTTGACGTTACCCGGCTTGTATACACCGTGTACGTTACCGAAGGAGGCAGCGATGGTGAAACGCGGGCTGATCTTGGACAGACGCTCGTAAGCGTAAGCAACATCTTCCGGCTGGGTGTACAGAGCGGACTGATCCATGTGGCTGTTGTCGACGCCGTCTTCTTCGCCACCGGTGCAACCCAGTTCCAGCTCCAGAGTCATGTTCATCTTGGCCATGCGGGTCAGGTACTCGCAGCAGATGTCGATGTTCTCTTCCAGAGACTCTTCGGACAGATCCAGCATGTGGGAGGAGAACAGCGGCTTGCCGGTTTCAGCAAAGTGCTTCTCGCCCGCTTCCAGCAGACCGTCGATCCACGGCAGCAGCTTCTTGGCAGCGTGGTCGGTGTGCAGGATTACCGGCACGCCGTAAGCTTCGGCAACAGCGTGAACGTGCTTGGCACCGGAGATGGCACCCAGGATGGCAGCTTTCTGACCTTCCAGCTTCAGACCCTTACCAGCGGTGAACACGGCACCACCGTTGGAGAACTGAACGATAACCGGCGCTTTAACCTTGGCGGCAGCTTCCAGTACGGCGTTCACGGAGTCGGTACCAACGCAGTTTACGGCCGGCAGAGCGAAGCCGTTCTCTTTAGCGATGGCGAACACTTTCTGAACGTCATCACCAGTGATCACGCCGGGTTTTACGAAGTCGAAAATTTTCTTAGACATGTTTAATCGTCCTGTCTCGTATGCCGTTAATAAAAAATGGGGGGTTCATCATGAACCGGCACAGCGGGCACATGATAAACGAAACGGGAGGCTTTTGCCCCCCGTTCCGGGTCAATTAGGCTTTGGCGCGCTGTTCCAGAATCTCAACAGCCGGCAGAACCTTGCCTTCTACGAACTCCAGGAAGGCGCCGCCGCCAGTGGAGATGTAGGAGACTTTGTCAGCGATGCCGAACTTGTCGATGGCAGCCAGGGTGTCACCACCGCCAGCGATGGAGAAGGCCGGAGAAGCAGCGATGGCTTCGGCGATGATCTTGGTGCCTTCAGCGAACTGGTCGAACTCGAACACGCCGACGGGGCCGTTCCACAGGATGGTCTTGGCGTTCATGATGATGTCAGCCAGAGCCTTGGCAGAATCCGGGCCGATGTCGAAGATCATGTCGCCGTCGGTCACATCGTTAACAGACTTGATGGTGGCCGGAGTGGACTCGGAGAACTCGGCACCCACGACCACGTCGGTGGTCACAGGAATGTCGGTTTCGGCAGCCAGTTTCTTGGCGGTGTCGATCAGGTCGTGCTCGCACAGGGACTTGCCGACGTTGTGACCGGCAGCAGCGATGAAGGTGTTGGCGATGCCACCACCGACGACCAGCTGGTCAGCGATCTTGGAGAGGGATTCCAGTACGGTCAGCTTGGTGGAAACCTTGGAGCCGCCAACAATGGCAACCATCGGGCGCTCGGGCTTCAGCATGGCTTTGCCCAGCGCTTCCAGTTCACCAGCCAGCAGCGGGCCGGCACAAGCTACCGGAGCGAACTGAGCCACACCGTAGGTGGAACCTTCGGCGCGGTGAGCAGTACCGAACGCATCCATTACAAAGACGTCACACAGGGCGGCGTATTTTTTGGCCAGCTCTTCGGTGTTCTTCTTCTCGCCTTTGTTGAAACGGCAGTTTTCCAGCACAACCAGCTCACCGGCAGCGACTTCTACGCCATCCAGGTAATCCTTGGCCAGGCGAACCGGGCAGGACAGAGCGTCTTTCAGATAGTTGACAACCGGCAGCAGAGAGAACTCTTCGTTGTACTCGCCTTCGGTCGGACGACCCAGGTGGGAGGTGATCATCAGCTTGGCGCCCTTTTCCAGAGCCAGCTTGATGGTCGGCAGGGTAGCGACGATACGTGCATCGGAGGTGACCTTGCCGTCTTTTACCGGCACGTTCAGGTCAGCACGGATCAGAACGCGTTTGCCCGCCAGATCCAGGTCAGTCATCTTGATAACAGACATATTCAGTCCTCTATATTTTCCAGGTAATGTTAAAAACAGTAACCTTTCGCCCGGGGCAGGCTCAGCCTGCAACCATCATGGCCCGGGTGGTATCCAGCATCCGGTTTGCGAAGCCCCATTCGTTATCGCACCACATCAACATCTTGACGAGGTTGGCATCGCTCACCCGGGTCTGGGTACCATCAATGATGCATGAGTGCGCATCATGATTGAAGTCTACGGAGACCAGCGGTTCTTCCGTGTAATCCAGAATACCGTGTAATGTACCTCTGGATGCCCGTTGCAGGGCTTGATTTACGTCACTAACTGTCACTTTTTTACGAACAGTAATACTCAGATCCATCGCTGTTACATTGATGGTCGGCACCCGCACCGCGATCGCCTCGAACTTGCCGGCGAAGTGGGGCAGGATACGCTCCAGCCCCTTTGCCAGCTTGGTATCCACCGGAATGATGGACTGACTGGCAGCGCGGGTTCGGCGCAAGTCACTGTGGTAGGCATCGATGACTTGCTGATCATGCATGGCCGAATGAATTGTCGTAATAGTACCACAATTTATCTCGAATTCTCGATGCAATGTTTCAATCACCGGCACCACGCAATTGGTGGTACAAGAGGCGTTGGAGACGATCCGCTCCCGTCCGGTCAGCACCTGATGGTTGACCCCGTAGACGATGGTGGCGTCCACATCTGCTTCGGCCGGATGAGAGAAGAGTACCTTGCCCACCCCCGCCGCCAGATGGAGTTCGGCATCGGCCCGCGAGCCAAATACCCCGGTGCAGTCGAGTACCACATCCACCCCCAGCGCCCGCCACGGCAAGTTCGACGGATCCCGCTCGGCAAACAGGGAGATGAGATCCTCCCCCACCAGCATGCTGTTGCCAGCCAGCTGCACCGGATAGTGAAAACGGCCGTGGCTGGTATCGAAGCGGGTCAGATGCACCATGGCTTCGGGGGCCGCCAGCTCGTTGATGGCGACGATCTTGATGGTCTTGTCGCGCCCGCTCTCGTAGAGGGCTCGCAATACATTGCGGCCGATCCGTCCGTAACCGTTGATGGCAATCTTGATCATCTGGCAGCCAGTTCCTTACCACAGATTTGCTAGCGCATGGGCTAGAGAAAAGAGCAGCCGACCGGCTGCCCGGGCCCGGCTCACGACAGCAGGGCATCCTTGAATTCACCGCGGGCCAGCAGGGCCGCCCCGAACACCCCGGCACTGTCGCCAAGGGCTGGAGCAATAATGGGGGCACTGAAACGGGGATTAAAGAGGAAGGGCAAAATAGTCTCCCGTCCCACACTGTACAGGCTCTGCACGTTGCCCACCCCGCCACCGATGACGATCACATCCGGGTCGAGAATGTTGACCACATTGGCCAGCGCCTGACCAAACAGCAGGTGCAGCCGGTCGATGGTGAGCTTGGCCACATGATCGTGGGCGGTGGCGGCCGCGATTTGCGCCAGCGACAGCCGACGCTTGGCCTTGGCCTCGTACCAGGCCTCCAGCGCCGGGCCGCTGATCAGGGTCTCGACGCAGCCGTGCTTGCCGCAGTAGCACTCGGGGCCGTCGGGAGAGAGCACGTTGTGGCCCCACTCACCGGCGATACCGTGATGACCGTTGAGAATGCGGCCGTTGATGACGATGCCGGAGCCGACCCCGGTGCCCATGATGATGCCGAATACAACCTTGGCATCGGGATGGTGCTGGCGCACCGCCCCCAGATGGGTTTCTGCCAGCGCGAAGCAGTTGGCATCGTTGGCAATCAGCACCGGCACGCCCAGCTTACGCTCCAGATCCTCCTTGAACGGTTTGCCGTTAAGCTCGGTGGTGTTGCAGTTCTTCATCAGGCCGGTCTGCGGATCCCGCGCCCCCGGCGTGCCCATGCCAATGACGGTCGGGCGCTGGCCAATCTTCTCGGCGCACTCAGCTACCAGCTTGGCGATCTGGCCGATCATATGCTCATAACCGCCCGCCCGCTCGGTGGGGATGCGGTGGCGCAGCAGCACCTCGTCGCCATCCAGCACCACGCATTCACACTTGGTACCGCCAAGATCGATACCCCAATCCAGTGACTTGCTGCTCATCTTGCCTCCTGCACGGACGCCACGCGCTCGTCGTCGCAGCGCCATTTTTAATGTAAAACGGGGCCTTGCGGCCCCGGATATCAAACAAACTCTTCTTCTCTCACCCCGGCCTTAGCGGCCGTGGTACTGGGCGGAGAGCTCGTGTACCGCGTTGACGAACACGCCAGCGTGTTCCGGGTTCACATCCTGATGGATGCCGTGGCCGAGGTTGAATACGTGGCCGTTGCCGTGGCCGAAACCGGCCAGAATGGAGGCGACCTCTTCACGGATGCGAGCCGGGGTAGCGTAGAGCATGGAGGGATCCATGTTGCCCTGCAGCGCCACCTTGTCACCGACCCGACGCTTGGCGTCGGCAATGTCGGTAGTCCAGTCCAGACCCAGCGCATCGCAACCGGTGGCGGCGATCTGCTCCAGCCACTGGCCGCCGTTCTTGGTAAACAGGGTGACCGGCACGCGGCGACCGTCGTGCTCGCGGATCAGGCCATCGACAATCTTGTGCATGTACTGCAGGGAGAAGTCGCGGTAATCACGCGGGGTGAGCACGCCGCCCCAGGTGTCGAACACCATGACAGCCTGCGCACCCGCCTTGATCTGGGCGTTGAGATAGCTAATTACGCTGTCGGCCAGCTTATCGAGCAGCAGGTGCAGGGTTTGCGGCTCTGCGTACATCATCTGCTTGATCTTGGTGAATGCCTTGGAGCTGCCCCCCTCCACCATGTAGGTGGCCAGGGTCCATGGACTGCCGGAGAAGCCGATCAGCGGCACTTCGCCCTTCAGCTCGCGGCGGATGGTGCGCACCGCATTCATCACATAGCCCAGCTCATCTTCCGGATCCGGAATGGGCAGCGCCTGCACGTCGGCCATGGAGGTGATCGGGCGCTCGAAGCGCGGGCCTTCACCCTGCTCGAAGTAGAGACCCAGTCCCATGGCATCGGGCACGGTCAGGATGTCGGAGAAGAGGATGGCGGCATCGAGCGGGTAGCGGCGCAGCGGCTGCAGGGTGACTTCACAGGCCAGCTCGGCATTGCGGCACAGGGACATGAAATCCCCCGCCTGGGCGCGAGTCGCCTTGTATTCCGGCAGATAGCGCCCTGCCTGGCGCATCATCCATACCGGCGTCATGTCTACATCCTGACGCAGCAAAGCGCGCAGGTATCGATCGTTCTTCAGCTCTTTCATCCCAGTTCCTGAATTCATATCACGCATAAAATGGCGGTCATAATACCACTTTGCCCAGTCAAGCGGACTGCCCAAAACGTGGCAAATGGGTGATCGGTTGCAAAGATGTGAAGGGGCGCAAACCTGACCGCCCCGTTTTTAAAAAGAAGTGCAAAAAGGTTGGCGAAAAGATAAGCGCTGTTACCCCTCGCCAGCCAGTGACAACTCGATCAGCCGCCGGGCAATGGTGCCGTGGGGTGGCAAGCGCGGCAGCCGGTCGGCGGCAAAGAAAGCGGCGGCGACCAGTTCGTCATCCTGCACCTTGATCTCGCCGCTCTCGTAGTCGGCGGTAAAACCCATCATCAGGCTGTGGGGGAAGGGCCAGGGCTGGCTCGCCACATAGCGCACATTGCGCACCCGGATGCCGCTCTCCTCGAACACCTCCCGAGCCACGCACTGCTCGAGGTTCTCCCCCGCCTCCACGAAGCCAGCCAGCACGGTATACATGGGATCGTCCGCCTGATAGTGACGGCGATGGGCCGCCAGCAGGATCTCCGGCCCCTTGCGCACCGCCACTATGATGCAGGGGGAGATGCGCGGATAGACGCTGTGCCCCTGCTGGCACACCTGTGCCCACTCCCCCGCCTTCGGGGTCATGGGGGCGCCGCACTCGCCGCAAAAACGGTGGGTGCGGCGGAAGGTAACGAGCTGCCAGGCTCGGCCCGCGAGACGAAAGCCCTCTTCATCCCCTGCCACCATCAGCTGGCGCAGAGGGGCCATCATAGTCGTGTCGGCCTCAGCCCCCAGATCCAGCAGATAGCAGGGCAGCCCCTTCCACTCGTCAAAACGCTCGAAACGGGCACCGGCCAGCGCTGCGGGCAGGCACGCCTTCACGCCTTTGGGCACCTGACCCGCCTCATCGAGCAGGATTTGATGGTCACCCGCCACGACAAACCAGCGAGCTTGTTCAGTTAATGACATCGGATAAACACTCTCGTTAAGTCAGATTAAACAACGCCACGGTCACAGCAGGCTGCAGCAGGCTGCAGCAGGGGCAAAATAGCGCGAATGGGCCCCATCTTACGACTGGCAAGCGCCACTGACGACCCCGCCGCCATAACAAAATCGCCTCCGATCTTCGCCCCGCCGGGGCCAAAACCGGCGAGCAAGAGGAGCACATCAACAAAGAGGCCGCCCGAAGGCGGCCTGCTGTCAGTCGTTCTTTCGCTGCACCGATCAGGCATCGCCCATCGCCAGCAGGGAGGCGTTGCCACCCACCGCCGTGGTGTTGATGGTGCGGGTCTTCTCGGTAACAAACCGCCCGAGATAGTGGGGGCCGCCCGCCTTGGGACCGGTGCCGGAGAGCCCCTGCCCGCCGAATGGCTGCACCCCGACCATGGCGCCGATCTGGTTGCGGTTGATGTAGACGTTGCCCACGTTGATGCGGCTCGCCAGCTCCTCCGCGTGGGATTCATTGCGGCTGTGGATCCCCAGCGTCAGACCGTAGCCGGTGCCGTTGATGTCGCTGATCACCTTGTCCAGATCCCGGGTGGCGTAGCGCACCACGTGCAGGATGGGGCCGAACTGCTCCTTGGCCAGCTCGCGGATGGAGCCGATCTCCAGCGCGGTCGGCTGGACAAAGTGCCCTTCCATGGTCGCGGCCGGCATCGGCGCCTGCGCAATCAGGCGAGCGCGCGGCATCATGTAGGCGAGGTGAGCATCGAGACCGGCCTTGGCATCGGCGTCGATCACCGGGCCGACGTCGGTGTTGTGCTCGGCCGGGTTGCCCACTTTCAGCTCCTGCATGGCACCGGTGAGGATCTCCAGCACCCGCTCGGCGATCTCCTCCTGCAGGTAGAGCACCCGCAGGGCCGAGCAGCGCTGACCGGCGCTCTGGAAGGCGGCGCTCACCACGTCGCGCACCACCTGCTCCGGCAGGGCGGTGGAGTCGACGATCATGGCGTTCTGGCCGCCGGTCTCGGCGATGAGTGGCAGGATGGCGCCATCGCGCTGGGCCAGGGTCATGTTGATGAGCTTGGCGGTCTCGGTGGAGCCGGTGAAGCAGACGCCGCCGATGCGCGGATCCGCCGTCAACTTGGCGCCGACTGTAGCACCATCACCGGGCAGCAGTTGCAGCACGTCGCCCGGAATACCGGCCTGATGGGCCAGAGTCACCGCCAGATGGGCAATAAGGCCGGTCTGCTCCGCCGGTTTGGCGATGACGGTATTGCCGGTGGCCAGCGCAGCTGCGATTTGGCCGAGGAAGATCGCCAGCGGGAAGTTCCACGGGCTGATGCAGACAAACACCCCGCGCCCCTGCAGGAACAGCTCGTTCTGCTCGCCGGTGTAGCCTGGCAGCAGGGTCGCCTGCCCCATCAGGCTGCGGGCCTGCACCGCGTAGTAGCGGCAGAAATCGACCGCTTCACGCACCTCGTCGATGCCATCTTGCAGCAGCTTGCCCGCTTCGCGGGTACAGAGGGAGACGAACTGCTCGCGGTTCGCTTCCAGCAGATCAGCCAGCTTCTCCAGCGCGGCGGCACGCTCGCTCACCGGGGTTTCACGCCAGCGCGGGAAGGCAGCGTGGGCAGATGCCAAGGCCTGCTCCACCGCCTGCTCGTCGGCCCAGTGGATCTTGCCGACGGTGAGGCTCACATCCTGCGGGCTCAGCACGGTGCGCGCCTCACTGCGCTTGAGGGTCTCGCCATCGACGATGGGGCCCGCCAGCCACTGCTTGCTCTCCAGCTCTTGCAAGCGGGCGAAGAAGGGGCGCTGGATGGAGAGGATGTTCATGTTGACGCCGCTGGAGTTCTTGCGGTCGCTGAACAGGTTCACCGGCTGCGGAATGCGGTCGTTGGCAAAGCCGGAGTAGCGCTTGAGGGTGCGCAGCGGATGCTCGGCCAGCGAGTCCACCGGGGTATTGGGATCCACCAGTTTGTGGACGAAGGAGGTGTTGGCCCCGTTCTCCAGCAGGCGGCGCACCAGATAGGGCAGCAAGTCCTTATGGGCGCCGACCGGCGCATAGATGCGGCAGTGCAGGCCGGGATTGTCGCTCAGCACCGCGTTGTGCAGCTCCTCGCCCATGCCGTGCAGGCGCTGGAATTCAAACTGGCGATCACCGGCCATCTCCAGAATGCTGACCACGGTATTGGCGTTGTGGGTGGCGAACTGGGGGGCGATAAAGCCGCGGGTCGGCTCGCTCAGCAGGTAGCGGGCGCAGGCGAGGTAGGAGATGTCGGTGCCCGCCTTGCGGGTAAAGAGCGGGTAGCCGGGCAGGCCCGCCTGCTGGGCATATTTCAGTTCGCTGTCCCAGTAGGCGCCTTTTACCAAGCGAACCGGAATGAGGTCACCCTGCTCGCGGGCCAGTGCGGTGAGCCAGCAGAGTACCGGCAGCGCACGCTTGGAGTAGGCCTGTACCACCATGCCGAGCTTGCCCCAGCCACGGTTGGCGTCGGAGCGGTAGAGCTGTTCGAACAAGTCCAGCGACAGCTCGAGTCTGTCCATCTCCTCGGCATCGATGCTGATGGCCACATCCTTGTCGCGGGCGAGACGCACCAGCCCCACCAGCCGCTCGCACATCTCGCCGAGCACCCGTTCGCGGTTGGCCACGTCATAGCGCGGATGCAGCGCCGAGAGCTTGATGGAGATGGAGGGGGCCGGGCCGCCGTCGCTGATCCGCTCGTTGCCGACCGCCTCGATGGCGTTGCGATAATCGGTCAGGTATTTGTCGGCATCCTGCATGGTCAGCGCCGACTCACCCAGCATGTCGTAGGTGTGGGTGTAGCCCAGCTCGCGGGATTTACGGCTCGCCTTGAGCGCCTCTTTCATGTCGCGCCCCAGCACGAACTGCTTGCCCATGATCTTCATGGCGGCATACATGGCAGAGCGCACCACCGGCTCGCCCAGCTTGTTGACCATGCGCCCCAGCAGGTTGGCCGGGTTGCCGTCGAGCTTCTTGTCCAGCTTGATGATCTTGCCGGTCAGCATCAGCCCCCAGGTGGAGGCGTTGACCAGAGTAGAGTCGCTCTTGCGGAAATGGGAGGACCAGTTGGCGCCGGAGAGCTTGTCCTTGATCAGGGCGTCGGCGGTCTCGGCATCGGGAATGCGCAGCAGCGCCTCGGCCAGACACATCAGGATGATCCCCTCCTGGGTATCCAGGCTGTACTCCTGCAAGAAGGCGTCGATGCCGTCGCCGGAGCCGCTCTCCTTGCGCACCTTGGTCACCAGGGTGCGGGCACGCTGGGTCACCTGCTCCAGCGCGGCGCCATCCCCCGGCAGCATGGCCGACAGTTCGGCCAGATAGGCATTTTCATCCACCACGTAGTTCTGGGTGATGGCTTCGCGCAGGGCGGCCAGATCGGAGGGGATATAGTCAGCAGCAAGCACTTGAGTAGCTTTGAACATAGGGGGTCTTCCTGTACGCCCGAGGGCTGATATCGACAAAGGCGGACGCGCCGCCGAAACGCCGATAATGTATACAATGTTGCACCCTATATGAAATGAATTTGTTGCCACTCTTTAACAAAGATCGCTAATTCACCCTATTCATTCCCTTTTGAAGCCAGCCCGCCAATAAACATGAGGGTCATCTGACTTCATTTTGTATACGATCTGCCACCGCCCTGTCGCAAAGCAGCCACGCATCCCGCCCAATAGCGGATATCCCCAATGCGCCCAAAAAAAGAAGGGCCGCCACGGCGACCCTTCTCATCAATTCATTCAGCCAGATGCTGTCAGTTCATCCAGCGATCGCTACGGCTGCGACGGCGGGGCAGCATGGGCAACAGGATGCCAAGCAGGATACCGGCACCGACCATGGCACCACCACGGATGAACCAGTCCATCTGCATGTCGTGCTCCTGGTTATCGTAGCTCTGGGTCAGGGCGTCGTTCTGCTCTTTGAGATTGTTCATCTCTTCACCCTGGCTGACCAGCTGGGCCTTGAGGGCGGCAATCTCCTTGCTCTGGGCGGCGATCTGGCCATCCTTCTCGGCGAAGCGTTTCTCGTTGTCGCCGTTGAGGTTTTGCAGGCGGGCCTTGAGCTCGTCACGCTCCTTTTCTACCTGCGGCAGCTGCTCGCGCAGGCTGATCTGGCTCTGCAGTTCGCTGCTTTTGATCCATCCATCACGGCCGCGACCGTCCACCACCTGAGTGAAACCGGCCTCGCCGTTCACCGCCTTCACCTCCAGCGGTTCACCAGCCTTGACGCTACCGAGGATCCGGTACTGGGTACCCGGACCATTGTGGATAAAGGTAAAGATGTTGTCTGAAACATAACGGGTATCGGCCAGTGCCTGTTGGGCACACAAGCAGATAAGAATCCCGAGAAGGGCGCGCATGGTTGATCGATTCTCTTTTTCAGGTTTGGACAAGAGGTTGAATGTTAAGCCGCCAGCAGGTTAAAGGACAAGCAAAGAAAAAGCACCTCCCCTGCTCTGCCACAACCGATAGCTGGGAGCTGGCTCGCAACTTGCGCTCCCGTGCGACAACCTTACTTCTTCTTGAGCTCGCGCACCTCGTCACGCAGCGCCCGCAACTCGCGCAGCAGCTGCTCCTGCTGGTTGTTGTAGTGGTGACGCCACTTGTCGGTTTCGCTCTCCTTGGCTGGCTGCAAAAAGATGCTGGCCATGAAACCGCTGATGGCACCAAACAGGCCAACCCCGAACAGGATCAACAGGCTGGCGACAAAGCGCCCCTCCTCCGTCCGCGGCACCAGATCGCCGTAGCCTACGGTCGACAGGGTCACCAGCGTCCACCAGAACGCATCGTAGGGGGTCTGGATCTCGCTGCCGGGCTGACCCGACTCGATCCAGTACATCACGCCGGAGCCCACCCCCAGCAACAGGAAGAAGAGGAAGAGGATGCCGGAGAGGGTGGTCTCGTTGCGCTCGCGGCGGAACATGGCCCAGAGATCCGGGTGCTCCCTGAACAGTTGATAGACCCGCCACAGCTGGAGCAGACGGGCCCAGCGCAGCTGCTCCACCATCGGCAGACTGCCCGGCAGATAGATCCAGTTGGCCATGAAAAATGCCTTGCGATCGGGCGCCCTGAGCCAGCCATAGGCGAAGTGGGCGAGGAAGAAGTAGCAGATCAGACTGTCGAGGTCATAGAAGAGCTGCAGGGTCTGTGGGGTGATGCTCGCATGACCCCACCAGCGGGCCGTGACCAGTAACACCGAGACTATCGACAGAAATGCCATCAGCAAATCCATCGCCCGCAAGTGAGTTAAGTGATGCCGCATACATTTTCCAACTTTAAACACAGTGCAAATTAATAAAAGAGAAGATAATGCCGATAGCCTTGAGGGCAAAGGAAAAAGCGATTTTCAAAGGAGATTTTACGATGCAGTTGAACCTGCTGGAGAAGCGGATGAGCAACATTCGGCTGGTGCCGAAAGTGGTGTTGCTGATGGTGATCAGTACCATTTTGCTACTGACCAAACTCTGGTTTGATGCCAACAATCTGGAGGCCACCCTGCTCACCGAGGGGCTGGATCCGGAGAAAGCCAACGCCATTGCCGACCGCCTGCTCTGGAGCGGCCTGATGGAGACCACCATCATGGGGCTGCTGTTCGTTATCCTGCTGATGACCGGCTCCCGTCTGATGGTCAAGCAGGTGCACTATCTGGTCGATCTGCTGGAGCGTTTCGCCAAGCGTGACCTCAGCCACAAGGTGCAGCTCCGCTCCCGCGACGAGTTCGGTGACATCGCCAAGGCGGTCTCCCACTCCCAGGAGAATCTGAAAGCAGTCTTTGGCAGCCAGCGCGCCGCCTGCAAGGAGCTCAACGACATCGCCTCCCAGGTGACCCTCTGCATGGAGGAGGCCAACGAGGCGATCAGCGAAGAGTTCGCCCAGATTGAGCAGCTGGCCAGCGCCATGAGTCAGATGGTCGGCGCCATTCGCGAGGTGGCCTCTCATGCCGATCAGGCCTCCCAGGCCACTGCCGAGACCAGCCAGCTGGCCGAAGAGGGGAGCCGCTGCGTGGCCGAGACCGTCAACACTATCGATACCCTCTCCGGCAACATCCAGCGCTCCGCCAGCGTGGTCAACGAAGTGGAGCACGGGGTCGAGCGAATTGGCTCGGTAGTCGATACCATTCGCGGCATCTCGGAGCAGACCAACCTGCTGGCACTGAACGCCGCTATCGAGGCGGCTCGCGCCGGTGAAGCGGGCCGCGGTTTTGCCGTGGTGGCCTCCGAGGTGCGCGAGCTGGCCAACCGGGCTCAAGCTGCCACCGTCGAGATCCAGAAGATGATCGAACAGCTGCAGGGCAATGCCCGTCAGGCTGGCGAGCTGATGGCCCAGAGCGTGCAGCAGGCCGACAAGGGGGTTGCCCAGGTGACCCAGGCGGGCGATCAGCTCGCCACCATAGTGGAGCGGGTACAGGGCGTGGCCGACATGAACCGCCACATCGCTGCCGCTTCCGATCAGCAGAGCTCGGTGGCCGAGGAGATGCGCGGCAATCTGGAGCAGGTCAAGCAGATTGCCGAAGGCTCCGTGGTAGTGCTGCGCGAACTGCAAGAGGCCTCGGTACTGGTAGAGCAGCACAGCCAGGAGCTGGATGGCCAGATCCAGTCCTTCAAGCTGGCGTGACCACTGTGAATAGACAGAAAGGCCCTGCGGGGCCTTTTTTCATATCACCACCAGCAGCCCATTTTTCCCGCCGGATCATGCTTCTCGTCCCTGCGCTGTGACGCGGGGGCCTGACAGTGCTAGATTGGCAGCCAGCTTTTTATCCGGCAGTTTTGTTAACCACAAGGACGGCAACCGTGGCCCAGCACTCTCCCTCTTTCTCCGCCTTCTCCCCCCTGCTGCAGGAGCTGGCCCAGCGCCAGTGGCAACGGCTGACTGAACTGGCCCCCGACTATGGCAATCAGCCCGAGCCGGTGCGCCAAACCCTGCTGACCCTGCTCGGTCTCTCCGATTTTGTCGCCGACTCTCTCTTCAAACAGCCGGAGTTGCTGACCGAGCTGCTCACCTCCGGGGATCTGGAGCGGGTCGAACGCTGGCCCGCCTACCAGAGTGACCTCACCTCCCTGCTCGCCGAGGTGAGTGATGAAGAGGCGCTCAAGCGCATCCTGCGCCAGTTCCGCCGCAGCCGCATGCTGGTGATCGCCTGGCGCGAGCTGCTGGGTCACGCCGAAGTGGAAGAGAGCTTTATCCACCTGACCAAGCTGGCGGATGCCCTCATCTGCTCCGCCCGCGACTGGCTCTACGCCAAGCAGTGCAATGAGTTGGGCACCCCGATGGATGGCAACGGCAACCCGCAGCCGCTGCTCATTCTCGGCATGGGCAAGCTGGGTGGCGGTGAGCTCAACTTCTCCTCGGACATCGACCTTATCTTCACCTTCCCCGAGAACGGCTACACGGTCGGCGGACGGCGCGAGCTCGCCAACCAGCAATTCTTCATCAAACTCGGTCAGCGCATCATCAACGCCCTCCACCAGCCCACCCAGGATGGTCAGGTGTTCCGGGTCGATATGCGCTTACGCCCCTTTGGCGATGCGGGGCCGCTGGCCATCTCCTTCGCCGCCATGGAGGATTATTACCAGCACCACGGCCGCAACTGGGAGCGCTACGCCATGGTCAAGGCGCGGGTACTGGGCCCCCAATGCGAGCACTCGGTCGAGCTGGCCGAAATGCTGCGCCCCTTCGTGTTTCGCCGCTATATCGACTTTGGCGTCATCGACGGTCTGCGCCAGATGAAGGCGATGATCGCCGCCGAGGTGCGCCGCAAGGGACTGGAGGGCAACATCAAGCTGGGGGCTGGCGGTATTCGCGAGGTGGAGTTCATCGCCCAGGCGCTGCAACTTATTCGCGGTGGGCGTGAACCGGCGCTGCGGGTGCGCCACCTGCCCGAAGCGCTGGCCGCCATCGCCCAATGTGGCGCCCTCGAATCTGCCCATTGCGATCGCTTGCTGGATGCCTATCGCTTCCTGCGCCGGGTCGAGAACATATTGCAGGAGATCGGCGATCAGCAGACCCAGACCCTGCCCACCGAAGAGCGGGATCGCCAGCGGCTGATCGCCGCCCTCGGTTTTGCCGACTGGGGCGCCTTTATGGCTCATCTCGATGAGGAGATGGCCGCCGTCCATCAGGAATTCGCCGCCGTGGTGGGGGAAGAGAAAGAGGCACCCGCCCATCTGGAGCAGCTCTGGCTCGATCTCTGGCGCACCGAGCTCGATGCCGCCGAGCTGGAAAAATTGCTGACCGCGCAGGGAGTGGCCGAGCCCGCCCCGCTCTGTGCCGCGCTACTGCGTTTCAAGGAGGAGTACAAACGCCGTCAGGTGGGGCCGCAGGGGCGCATCGCGCTGGACTGGCTGATGCCGGAGCTGCTGCGGCTGGTGGTGGCCAGCGAGCAACCCGCCCGCCTGTTCGAGCGGGTGTGCGAGTTGCTGACTCGCATCTTCACCCGCAGCGCCTATCTGCAACTGCTGGCGGAAAACCCGGGCGCCCTGCGCCAGCTGGTGCGGCTGTGCGACGCCAGCCATCTGGTGAGCGAACAGCTGGCCCGCTACCCCATTTTGCTCGATGAGCTGCTCGATCCCCAGCACCTCTACCACCCCACCCCGCTCGACCAGTACAAGCCCCAGCTGCGCCAGTTCCTGCTGCGCATCCCCGAAGAGGATGTGGAGCAGCAGATGGAGGGGCTGCGTCAGTTCAAGCAGGTGCAGCTGCTACGCATCGTGGCGGCCGACATCGCTGGCGCCCTGCCGCTGATGAAGGTGAGCGACCACCTCACCTGGCTGGCGGAGGCGATCACCGAGGAGGTGGTCAATCAGGCCTGGGCCCAGATGAGCGAGCGCTACGGGGTGCCGCCCGAGGTGGCGCTGAGCGGCCAGCGCGGCTTTGCGGTAGTGGCCTACGGCAAGCTGGGCGGCATCGAGCTCGGTTACGGCTCGGATCTCGATCTGGTGTTCCTGCACGGCGGCGACCCCAACAGCTACACCGACGGGCGCAAACCCATCGACAGCCGCCAGTTCTACCTGCGTCTCGCCCAGCGGATCCTGCACCTGTTCAGCACCCGCACCCCCTCCGGCATTCTCTACGAGATCGATATGCGGCTGCGCCCCTCCGGCGACTCCGGCCTGCTGGTCTCGTCCCTCTCAGCCTACGAGCAGTATCAGCAAAACGAAGCCTGGACCTGGGAGCATCAGGCGCTGGTGCGGGCCCGCCCCATCTATGGCGACGATGCCATCGTTGCCGAGTTTGCCCGCATCCGCCGCGATGTGCTGGCCAAGGGACGGGAGCTGCCGACCCTGGCCCGCGAGGTGCGCGAGATGCGCCAGAAGATGCGGGATCACCTGCTCAAGGCCGGTGCTGGCGAGTTCGACCTCAAGCAGTCCCCCGGCGGCATGGTGGATATCGAATTTATCGCCCAGTATCTGGTGCTGGCCCACGCCTGCGGCGAGCCCGACGCCCTTACCCGCTGGTCAGATAACGTGCGTATCTTCGATGAGTGCGTCATGGCGGGGGTATTGACGTTGGAGCAGGCGGAGGGGCTGAAGCAGGCCTATCTGGAGATCCGCAACCTCGGCCATCGCCTCAACCTCTCGGAGATCTCCCGCAAGGTGAGCGACGATCAACTGCAGAGTGAGCGCAGCCATGTGCTCGACGTCTGGCACAAGCTGCTGGGGGAGTGATTCCCGCCAGCGGCAATGAAAATGGGCCCGCCTGAATTGCTTCAGGCGAGCCCTCTCTTATCGGCAAAACGACATTCTTACGGTTGCTCAGCCGTGATCCATCACCGTCTCCACCAGCATGCTGTTGAAACGCTGATAGGCCTCTTCCTGAAGGCGCCCCGGATAGCTCAACACCCGCAGAGCATGGCCCTCGTAGCCGGGCTGATAGGGCGGGTGGACATGGGCATAATCGTTGAGACAAAAGCCCAGCCCCTGATAGAAGCGCAGACGGCGAATGGCAATCTCATCTTCTGGCGGATCGATCTCGAGAATGACGGTTTTGCCTGCCCGCTCGCAAAATTCGGCCAGCAGGCAGCTGCCGTAGTTGCGGCCGCGCAGTGCCGGATTGATGGCCAGATGTTCGATATAGATCTGCTCGCCACACGCCCACCAGAAGATGAAACCGAGCAGCAGGCCGTCCTGATAAAAGATTTGGCAGTGATAGCGAGGATCCCGCATCTTCTGTGGCTGATGCTGTGACTGGCGCTGCTCGTAGCGGGGAAAACTCTCGCCATAGATCTGCCAGACCAGCGGCCACGCCGGATGGTTTACCTCTCTAATCACTTCACTTTCAATCATCAGAACTACCTCTCATCTATTTTGCAGAACGTTCATCTATACATTAAAAGTTCTGCCGCATCATCCTCTGAACACATAACAACCAGGATCCCGGATTAACGCGCACCATCAGCTTGCGAAACAAACTGCAGCTGCCGGCCATCGGGCAGCAGCGCCAGCACGCTTTGAGCGGCCAGTTTTATCCCTGCCAGCTCGGTGGCCGGGCCGAAGTTGGCCACCAATCTTGTGCCATCGGCAAACTCGCTCTGCTGCACCTCTCCTCGCTTGTCGAGCCAGCGAAAACCGGTGAGCGGGTGGTTGTAGAGCCGCTGGTGCAGCGGGCGGAAGAAGGCATCGAGCCCCTTGAGGTAGGGAATGCGCGTACCGGCACTATCCAGACTGAGGTTGAGCAGGGGCGGCACGTTGTAGAGCTGCTGCAACAGCTCGGTGACCTGACGGCTCTCCTTGAACTTGAGGCTGTCCATCGTCCAGTGGTGGGTGGTCACTATGCTGTCGTGAAAGACGCTCTGGAACAGCGGTAGCCGCAGCGCCGGATCGAAGTAGAGCCCCTGATACTCGGGCTTGAGACGGCTCTGGCGAAAGAAGTAATCGGGCTGAAACTCGGGATGCCAGGCCCCCAGATAGTAGGGGGAGCGCTTGTTGCGGCGCATATCGGGATCCTGCCAGCCAAAACCGCTGGTCTGGGGGCCATGGGCAAAGGCCGCGGTGCGGTTGGCTACCGCCCCGCCCTCCTCGGAGCCCACCAGCACGCCCTGACGCTTGACAATCCACGCCATCCCCGCCATCCGGTTCTGCGCATCCTGCGCCTGAGTGGTCGGCTTGGCCGGATCGAAGTCGTCAAACACCATGCCGGTCGCCGCCACATCGAGGAACCAGCTGTTGTAGTGGCTCGCCTGCTGCAACCAGGGCACGCGCTGCTCCATCACCGGGCGCACGCAGGCCTGATTGGTGTAGACGCCGCTGTTTTGAAAGCCGCTCTTGCGCCGTCCATTCTCCTGCATGATGCCGCAGCGCAGGTAGATATCCTGCCCCATCTGGGCGGTGAGCCAGCTCTGCTGGCGATTCCCCTCCGGCAGCGCGGTATCGTAGGAGTCGTAGGGGGCGATGAGATAACCTGCCTCTTTGGCAAGTTCAATCCCCTCTGGCGCAGCAAAGCCCGCAGTCCATTGGGGCAACCCCAGCCAGAGTTTTGGTAGTCCAGCCTGCTTGAGAGCGGCGATCATCTTGGCCGAGCTACCATCACCCCAGCTTTGCGGATCGTTAAGCGCAGCCCCCAGTTGCCTTGCCGCCAGCGCGCGCCGGGCGGTGAAATCGGCCGGTTGCTGACCCGGATGGCGCAGTGCGAGCGCCTGCTCCACCCCGGCCAGCACCAGATTTTGCAGGTAGCGGTTGCGGGCCAGATCGGGCGCTTGCAGCGCACTCTTGCTCTCCCCCTTGAGCCAGTCGGCGGGGATCAGGCGGCGCAGCGCGGGCCAGCTCTTCACATCCTGTGGCACCAGCAGTCGCTCGCCCCAGAGGTAGAGGTGAGAGGCACCGATCAGCCGTTTGCCATCCGGCACCGCCGCCAGCTTGCTCTCGAGCGAGACCAGCTCACCCCGCCCCTGCAGCCAGCTGCGGTAGGCCTTGGCCGCCGCCAGCCAGTCGTTGCCCGGCTGCAGCGATACCTCCACCTCATAGGAGTCAGCCTGATTAAGGCGATTGACGCTGTGGGTCGCGGTGAGGGCAATGCCATCTTGCTTAGGAGCAAAGGTGAGCCGGTTGTTGAAAGGGTTGGCAAAGAGGATCGCCAGCTGTTGCACCCCATGATCCAGCCCGACCAGCGGCAAGGTCAGATTATCCGTGGTGTTGATCCCCTGATACTCCTCCACCAGCGCCTTGCGCCACGCCGTGTGAGTAGCCGGAATGCGAAATCCCTCATGGATCGGCAGCATCAGCGCCTGTGCCCCTGCCGGCACCCGCGGCCATACCAGCTCGCCAGTGGTCGCGCGGCTCAGGGTGAGGATCAGGCGGTTGCCCTCAAGGCGAGCCAACGCCCGTACCTCGCCATCAGCACGGGTCAGCCAGCTGGCGCGCTCACCCTCCTGCTGCAGGGCGGTGACCGGCTGGCGCGGGCCGGGGGAAGAGATGGCCAAGTGATTGCCCGATGGCAGAATTGCTTCGGCTGCCAGAGTGGCGGGATCCAGCTCGATACGCCACTGCTCGTTGGCCAGAGTCAGCGCCTCAGCAGGCAGGGAGAACAGCGGCGCCAACAACAACAGCGGGCGGATCCGGCTCGTTAGCACGGGAAGAAAAGTCATGGTCTGTGATTCCTGATAACACACGGGAATCGCATTTCAGCAGATCGGCAGCCTGCGATTGTCAGGCCAATGTCAGGATTAAGCACAGAGCAGAGGCGGAGAGGCTTCTCAGCCATTTCCTATTTAATAGCCACCACCAGCCACGGGTCAATTGTTGCAAATAACATCAGCAAAAAATGATAACTATTGCACCAACGAAACAATCTGTGCCCGAAGCTGGTCATCCATCACAGACAGCAGCGACTCAATCCCCCGGTATCACTCCACCGGCCCTGCCTGACTGTGGCTCAGTTGCAACACCAGCTGGCCGCGCTGGCTGGTCTGCACCAGCGAGAGGGTGCGCCAACTGTCAGGAGTGGCGGTTGGCCAGTTAACCGGCTCATCGGGCGCAATCCGGTGCCACCAGAGCAGGGAGTATTGCGGGCGGGCCAGCACCGCCTGATCGAGCCAGAGCGGCGTACAGGAAGCTGGGTTGGCGGGGAGATTGGCCACCGCCTGCGGCGAGCGGGAGAGCCAGTCCAGATCCTGCACTGCAGGCAGCGGCAGTGCCACCTGCCAGCGCTTGCCCGCCACCGCCAGCCGCAGCTGATAGAGTCCGGCTGGCAAGGGGGTCGGCAGGTCGGCGCCTACAACCCTGACGCCAGTGTTCTCTTCCGCCTCCCACTGGGCGCCAGCCAGCCGGTTACGGCCAGCGGGATCGATAAGTTCCGCGGCGGTGATGGGTCCCTCCCCGGTCAGCTGCACCCGATAGTCCCGCAGCAGCGGCGCATCGCGCTGGATCAGCTCAAGGCGCAGCTCGCTCACCCCATCAGGCAGAGTAAGCGGGAAATCCTTGCCGCAGTGCTGGGCACTTAGCGCGGCCAGCATCCCCTGCCAGCTACGGCGCTCGGCATCGCTGTTTAGCGCAGGCCACGCCTGCTGCAAAGATTGCCAGCCGTGCAGGTTATCCCCCTGCAACAGCGCCAGGGTGGCCGGTTGCAGCGGATCAGTGCGTTCGGTTTCCAAGACGCGTTCAGTTGCCATCACGCTGCTTGCGTTTAGAAGGCCCTGGTTCAGAAGACAGACGCTTAGAGCCAACAGCAGTCCAGCCAGCATTGCGCGCTTCACGCTGTCACCTCCAGCCGGTAGCCGATGCCGCGCACCGTCTCGATGGCCAGCCCGGGCAACTTCTGGCGCAGTTGCAGAATATGGGTATCGACAGTGCGGGTGGAGGGAAACGCCTGATAGCCCCATACCCGGTTGAGGATCTCCTCCCGGCTCAGCACCCGCCCCGCCATTCGCACCAGCAGGGTGAGCAGGGCAAACTCGGTGGGGGTGAAGCTCACCTCCGCATTCTGCCAGCTCGCCTGCAACCGGGCGGGATGGAGCTGCAAGCCACCCACTGCCTGAGTGCCATCCCCCAGCTGACGCAGCTGGGCACGGATCCGTGCCAGCAGCTCGTCGTGGGAGAAGGGCTTGGTCAGGTAGTCGCGCGCCCCCGCATCGAGCCCGGCCACCCGATCGCTCACCTCCACCCTTGCGGTGAGCACGATCACCGGCAACGCCTTGCGCGCCAGCCACTGGGGTAGCCAGTCGAGGGCATCCCCCTCCGGCATGGTACGATCCAGCAGCACCAGATCCGCCGCCAGCCACTGCTGCTCTGCCGCAGTCAGGGTGTCGCACCAGAGGCAGCGATACCCCTCGCGGGTCAGATAGCGTTGCAGGTTCTCCGCCAGCAGCGCCTCGTCTTCGACAAGCAGGATGGTCTTCATGATTCGGGGTCGCTCCAGAGTTGGCAGGGCAGTGTCAGGGTGAAGGTAGTCGGTGGACCGGACAGGACGAGGCGCCCGCCAAGACGGCGCAGCAGATGCCGCACGATGGCAAGCCCCAGCCCCAAACCCTCGGCACGGGCACCGCGGCGCAGCAGGGTAGCGAGCCGATAACCCGGCAGCTCGCCGCCATCGCTGACCGCGAGGATCAAGCGCCCCGCCTGCCAGCTGGCACAGACGCGAACCGGCGCGCGGCCATGCAGGCTGGCGTTGCGCAGCAGGTTGTCGAGGGCGAGATCGAGCCAGTAGAAGGGGAGCGCCAGAGTCATCTCCCGCTCAAGGCAGAAGGTGGCGCCATGCCGCTCGCAGGCCAGCGTGAGCCACTCGGCCAAACTGACCGCCACCCGCTCATCCTCGAGGGTCTCTGCCGCCAGATAGTGGCGACTGGCCTGTGCCAGTTGATGCAAGCGGGCGACACTGCCGAGCAGCTGACCCACGCTCTGCTGGGCGGAAGGGGGGAGCCGGTCGAAGTCGTGGCGCAGCTCCTCGCTGATGCCTGAGAGCGCCATGATGGGGGTGCGCAGCTCGTGAGTCAGCATCTGCAATGCGACGCGCCGCTCCCGCAGCAGGCGCCAGCGCTGCCAGCTGGCCCATCCCAGCAGCAGGATGAAACCAAGCGAGCTGGCCAGCGCCAGCCACTGCCAGTGCAGCGTGGGGCTCTCGTTGATACAGAGCGCGCCAACCCGCTCCTGACAGGATCCATCGACCCAGCTATCCAGCATCACGCCGAACCGCTCGGCCAGCGGCTGCCACTGGCCAGCGCCATAGCGACGCCACTGTCCACCGGCAAGCAGCCAGAGCTGACCGGATTGCAGCAGCCAGCGCTCGCCCCGCAGCAGGGCGTCGAGGTTGTCATCATCAAGCTCGCCAATCAGCCCCAACCGGTCGCGCCGCTCCCGCACATGGAGCAGATCGTCGAGCCCGGCGGACGGATGACCAGCCTGCCAGCGAGCCGCGCTGGAGCCGCCAAGCGGATAGATGGGGTGAGCGGCAAACCAGCTGGTCGAGGGCGCAGCCCCTTGGCCGCAAAGCGCCCGCAGCAGTGGCAGCCACTCGGCGGGCAAGGCATTATCCGCCCCGCACTCCTGCTGATAGCGATAGATGGCCTGCAACTGGCGCAGCGGATAACGGTGCCAGGCAGGATGAAGGGAGTCGGGAGCAAGCAGGCGCCGGTCGAGCCGCTGCACCTCATCAAGAGGCAGCGTATGTTCGGGAGCCTGTCTGGCCAGCTCGCCAGCCAGACGATCCGCCAGCGGCCCAGCCAGCGCGGGATACGCCATGCCGTAGCAGATCAGGGAACAGAGCAGCAGGATCAGGCGCATGGGTTCAACTCGAGATGACTCCGGATGAAGACACAGCAGAGCACTGCGCCATAAAAAATGTCAGCGCCATTTTTAAATGGCGCTGACATCCGGTCAACCGCTAACGGCATTGGCGCAGCTCCCGCCAGCCCATATGAACCGTCACCTATTTGAACAGTCCCTTGAGCAGCTGGTCAGCCACCCCTTTGACGGCATCGTTGTCGGCCTTGTCCCCCAGCAGCTTCTTGAGTCCGCGCTCGGCCTCCTTACGGGCCTTATCCTCCAGCAACTTGTTGTTGCTGAGCAGCGCCTTCACGTCGAGCCGATAGCTGGGCGCCTGCCAGTGGCCGCCGATCCGTACCGGTATGGTGATCTCCTTCAGCTCGTCCACATCCTTGCCTCCCTGCCCCTTGCTGCTCTCGACGATGGAGGTAAGGAACAGGAAGTCGAGGCTCTCCGGCACCAGTGCCGTCTGCCCTTCGCCCTTGACCCGCAAGGCGGGGGCAAAGAGCTGGATGTCGTTGCTGCGGGCAACGCCGTCGGCAATCTGGAAGCTGGCGGTCAGGGCGCTGAAGTCGGTCTTGCGCGCCTCCTTCACCTGTTCGGCCCCCTTGCCGGTGAGGGTGGCCCGCGCCTCGCGGATCATCTCCGGCAGGTTGATGCCGTGCAGGGCCCCATCGCTCAGCTTCAAGGTAACCTTACCCTGCATCCCGTTGCGCAGTGCCAACTCAGAGAGACCACGTCCTTGCACCTGCACATCGAGATCGCCTTTGCCCTCCAGCAGATCACTCTGAGCCAGAGTCTGCAACAAGGGACGAATGTTCACTCCGGCCACCTGCTTGTGCACCTTGTAGGTGGCGGGCTGCTGGCGTGCGTCGAGTACCCCGTTCGCGTTTACCTGACCGCCAGCCACGGTCGCGCTGAACTGTTTGAGCGTCAGCAGTCCCTTGGCCAGAGCCACCTGCAGATCGACTGCGCCAAGATCCAGCCCTTTCAGACGCAGGCTGCCGAGTTGCAACCGACCATCCAGATCCACCCCTTTGAGCGCGCCCAGATCCGGTTCGACCGCGGAGAGAGCTTCGCTTTTGCCGGTTACCGCTTTATTGCCACTTGCAGCGGTATTGGCCGCCGGTTTGCCCTCTTTCGGCTGTGCGGTCGGAGCCGGTGTCGATTTGGCGAGCCATTTGTCGAGATCCAGCTTCTCCCCATGCAGATCAAAGGTGATTGCCGGAGTGGCACCAAGCTGCACGGTTCCATCACCACTCAGCAGCGCCTCATCGGCACTCATCACCAGCTTGCTCAGGGTAATCAACTGCTTGTCGAGCTCGACACGGGCAAAACCGGCCAGTTTCAGCTTCATCTGCGGGCGCGGCAGGGCATCACCTTCCAGCGCTGCCGTCAGCAGCACATCGGAGAGTTCGGCAAGCTTCATCTCCTTGTCGAGCCGTCCCTTGAGCGTTCCTTCCAGCGAGCCAGCCAGTAAAGCTTGCTGCCCCTCTACCTTGGCTCCTTTCAGCGCCAACGTGAAGTTGCTCCACTCACCAAAGGCCAATCGGTCTCCCTTGATGGAGAAACTGTCGAGTCGCAGGGACGGAGCACTCAGGCTGCCACTGAGGCTCAAGTCTTTCAGTTCACTGGCCATCACCTCCTGCGCCAGCTTGATCTGGGTCTGCCCTTTAACGTCGAAAGCGAGCTTGTCGGCACTCCCCTTGGCGGCCAGCGCCACGGGTACCCACTCACCGGTAGCCAGCTGCCCCATATCGAGATCGAGGCGATCCAGTCGCAGCGACGTGCCGCTGCGATCATCCTGTACCAGCGCACTGGCCTGGGAGAGCGCGACACCCTGCAAGCTGATCTGCCAGGGCTTGCTATCAGCGGTTGGCGCAGGGGTTGCGGGGACGACCGGTTCGCTTGCATCAGCAGTGGCATCTTTGATCAGTCCGCTCAGATTGGAGCTGCCATCCGCCTTGGTCTGGATAAAGAGATGGGCGCCACTCAGGGTTACCTTGCCGACCTCCAGACGATGGGAGAACAGCGGCAACAGCGCAACCGAGGCCTCGCCCTGTTCGAAACGAACCAGATCCGGCTCGGCAAAACCGGCCGGATTGCGCAGAGCCACCTTCTCCAGCGAGAGGCCAAGACTCGGCCAGAAACGCCAGTCAATCTCCCCCGCCATCACCAGTTCCCGGCCCGTGCTCTTGCGCACCTGCTCTGCAAGTTGGGGCTTGAATTGATTGGGGTCGATAAGGCTTATCAGCGTCACTATGGCCAGCAAGGCCGCCACGGCGATGCCGAGCAAGATGAGAACTATCTTCTTCACGATATGCTCCTTGAATCCGGATCCACTGCTGACTATACCACTCACCGTCTGACGAATGGCGTCTGCGGGACAAAAGCGGACAAGGATGAGACAGGGATGGTCGCTGCCAATCCCCATCGTCATCAGCAGGGATCAGGCTTGCAAAGAGGATTGCTGCAGCCGCGCCATCGCGGTGCGCGTCGATTCAAAAGCAAAGCGGGACAAGGGGATATCGCTGATCTTCAACCACTGACAGGCGGCCACATCGTCAGCCGGCTGGATGACCGGTTTTTCGCTCAGCTTGATGGCAAAGAAGGTGTCACAGGTGTGATAGGTGATGCCATCGTAGGGATAGATATTGGGGAATGAACCGAGATAGGTAAAAGGTTGAGCGCTGACATCGAGCCCCAGCTCCTCCTGCAACTCGCGCACCAGCGCCCCCTCCAGAGACTCGCCGGGATCGACAAATCCGCCCGGCAGATCCAGCAACCCCTTGCCAGGATTGCAGGCACGCACCGCAACCAGCACCTCATCCTGCCAGCAAAGCGCCACCATTACCGCAGTCGCCACATTCTGGAAAAAATGAAAGCCACAGCCACAGCGAAACTCTTTGGGACTGACGCTCTGCAGGGTTTGACCGCCGCATTTTGGACAAAACATGGGCTATCTCCGACCAGATAAAGCGCCATTTTACGCTGTTGCGACCGTTTTTTATGAGTAAAACAGACGGGGAGGACTAGGAATTCAAAGGGAGAGGAATAAAGCAGGGCAATTATCGGGCGATTTGCTGATTTTCAGGCAATAAAAAACCCCGCTCGATGAGCGGGGTTCTTAAATTGGGTGCCTGGCAGTGTCCTACTCTCGCATGGCGAATGCCACACTACCATCGGCGCTACCGCGTTTCACTTCTGAGTTCGGCATGGGAT
>NZ_CAWNWX010000109.1:5998-9866 GCF_963878195.1 Aeromonas sp. HMWF016 | reverse complement strand
CCCTCTGCCAGTGCGGCACTGAGGGAGGGGAGCAGGGATTTGTGCAGCAGGGCCACTACGGGTTGCAGCCAGTCGCCGTCGTGGGCCACCACCAGCTCGGTATCCGGGGTCAGGGCGGCGCGAAAGCGGCTCATCAGATCCGGGGGGAGGGCTGGGCCATCACAGGGGACGAACAGCACCCAGTCGTGACGGGCGGCGGCAAGGCCAGCCTGCATGCCCGCCAGCGGGCCGAGGTAGTCGCGATTGTCATCGCTGATGACGGGAGCCAGCGCCTGATAGCGGTCGTGGCTGCGATTGGCATTGATGAGGATCTCGTCCACCTGGGGGCGCAGCCGCTCCAGTACGTGGGCGATCAGCGGGCGTCCTGCCAGCTCCACCCATCCCTTGTCTTCGCCCCCCATCCGGGTGGCGCGGCCGCCGGCGAGGATCACTGCCGACACGGGCAAAGGGCTAGAGGGGGATTCGCTTCTTGAAGTCATGTCGCTCGATGATTTTTAAAGGGGTCGTCTCTTGCAGCTGGCCACGGGCGAGGGTCCATTGCCGCCCGCACAGATCGGTCAGGGCGTTGTGCTGGTGACTGATCACCACCAGGCCGCTGCCATGTTCCCGCAGATCTTGCGCCAATGCGGCCATCAGGGCAACCGAATGTGCATCCAGATTGGCGGTGGGCTCGTCCATCAGCAGAAAAGCGGGTTGCAGTGCCCAGGCTCGGGCCATGGCCAGCCGTTGCCGTTCACCACCCGAGAGAATGCTGATGTGCTCCCGTGCCAACCCCTCCAGCTCGACCCGGCGCAGCGCCTCGAATACCCGCACCTCGCTGCCGAGCTGCTTGTCCAGCGCCCAGGCGACATTGTCGTGCACTGTGCGATCAAACAGGTAGGGAGTCTGGTGCAGATAGGTGACCCGGCCCGGCCCCAGATCCCGTTTGAGCAGGCGGTTGAGCCGCTGTTGCCAGCGCCCCGGCAGGTTGGTGTAGCCACGGGTCGGGGGGAGCAGCCCCGCCAGGATCTTGAGCAAGGTGGTCTTGCCTACCCCGTTGGCCCCGTGCAGCCAGATGGTGTCCCCCGTCGCGATGGAGAGGCGCTCAATCTCGAACAGCTGACGATCGCCAAAGCGCATCGTCAGCTGGTGGGCGGTCAGAGCCATGGGGTACTCCTGTGGGTTGCGGGCATGGTCAATTCTTCAGATAGCTCTGGCCGCGACAGGCGGTGAGCAGCAGGTTGAGCAGCAAGGCGAGGGTGAGCAGCACAATGCCGAGGGCCACCCCCTGAGTGAAGGCCCCTTTCTGGGTCTCCAGCGCGATGGCGGTGGGGATGTTGCGGGTAAAGTGCAGGATGTTGCCCCCCACCATCATGGAGCAACCCACCTCGGTGACGATGCGGCTGAAGGCACCGATCACCGCCGCCAGCAGGCCAAAGCGGCACTCGTGCATCAACCCGAGCAGCGCCTTGGGCCAGGAGACCCCCAGGGTCAGGGCGGTCTCCCAGGCGCGCCGGTCGCTCTGGACAAACGCCGCATGGGCCATGGTGGCGATCACCGGAAAGGCGATCAGCATCTGCCCCACCACCATCGCCTGCTGGGTAAAGAGCAGCTTCCAGTCGCCAAAGGGGCCGGCCCGCGACAGCAGCATGTAGAGCAAGAGGCCGATCACCACGGTCGGCACCGACTGCAGGGTATTGATGCAGGAGAGCCAGAGCCAGCGGCCGGGCAGCGGCAGGTAGGCCAGCGCAAAACCCAGCAGCAGCGCCGGCAGCAGCACCAGCAGCAGGGCGATGCCGGAGACGGAGAAGGAGACCCCCACCACCTGCCACAGTTCGGTATCGCCGTTGAACAGCAGGGCGAGGGCCGCCAGGGTCGTGTCGAGCAGCGTCATCAGGCGCCTCCCCCGTCAGAGTGCCGGGGGAGGGCCAGTTGCGCCGCCATGTCGGTCGGTGCGGGCATTACTTGGTGTTGGCGTCGGCCACGAACAGCGCCTGACCGGCTACCTTGAAGTCGCCGATCAGCTGCTGGCCATGTTCGGAGACCAGCCAGTTCTTCAGGGTGCGCGCCCCCTCGGTATTGAGATCCGGGTAGCGCTTGGGGTTGACCAGAATCACCTGATAGGGGTTGAACAGGCGCTTGTCACCCTCCAGCAGCACGGCGAGATCCAGCTTGCTCTGGTAGGCGAGCCAGGTGCCGCGGTCGGTCAGGGTGTAGGCACCGAGCTCGGAGGCCATGGTCAGGGTCGGGCCCATCCCCTGGCCGATGGATTTGTAACCGGCAAACTCGGGTTTGACGTCGGCCGCCTGCCACAGGGTCTTCTCCTTGATGTGGGTGCCGGACTCGTCACCGCGGGAGATAAAGGTCTGGCCCTTCTCCTTGATGGCTTGCAGCGCTTTGGCCGCGTCGTGCAGCTTGGCCAGACCCGCCGGGTCTTTCACCGGGCCGACGATGACGAAGTCGTTGTACATCAGGTGCACCGGCTCGATGCCAAAGCCCGCATCGACGAACTTCTTCTCGGCAGAGGGGGCGTGGGTCATCACCAGATCCGCGTCGCCATTCTCGCCCATCTTCAGGCTCTGACCGGTACCGGCTGCCATCACCTGCACCGGATAGCCGGTCTCCTTGGTGAACTGGGGCAGCAGCCAGCCCAGCAGACCGGACTGTTCGGTACTGGTGGTGGTGGCGAGGCGGATCGGCGCTTTTGTGGCATTAGTATCCGCTTCGGCGTGGGCCGCACCGGCGATCAGCAGGCTGGCGGCGAGTGAGAGGGCAAAACGTTTGAAGTTGGTTTTTATCGTCATCGTGATGCAACTTTCAGGGTAGGTGAGAGAGGAAACAGCCAAGCAAACGGGGTGCCAAACTGTTCCATACCACTTGAATTCGCTCTTTACCCTTAAAAAACAGTGATTTAATTGCGGCAATTAGGTGAGCCGGTTATCGCTTTTAATAATTGGTGTTGGTGATTTTGATACGGGAAGGACAAAATGTCCCACAAAGGTTCCGGTTATCGGGACATTCTCCGACCTTACCTGTATTCGAGGTACTTTTTTCCATGACAGTCTCTTCCGGCCGCTGGTCTGCCCTCTCCCTGCTGATCGTTGACGATGAGCCCGGCATGCGCAGCTTTCTGGCCAAGGCGCTGGCCAGGCGCTTCGCCCAGATAGAGACCGCTGCCAGCGTGGAGGAGGCGGAAGCCCTGCGCTGCCGCCTCCATTTTGATCTCATCATCGCCGACATCCGGCTGCCGGGGCGCTCCGGTATCGAGTGGCACGAGGCCATCGAGCCCGGCACCCGCCGCAGCGACATCATCTTCATGACCGGTTTTGGCGACATGGATACTGCCCTCAAGGCGCTGCGTCTGGGGGCGAGCGACTTTATTCTCAAACCCTTCAATCTCGATCAGATGGTGCAGGCGGTGGACCGGGTCATCGAGCGCCGCCAGATGGAGCGGGAGAACCTGCTGCTGCGCCGGGAGGTGAGCAAGCTCTTTCCGCCCACCCTGATTGGCGACAGCGCCAAAACCTGCGAGCTCAAGACCCTGATCGCCCGGGTCGCCCCCTCCAACGCCGCCGTGCTGGTGGAGGGGGAGTCCGGTACCGGCAAGGAGCTGGTGGCCCGCGCCCTGCACCAGCTCTCCGGCCGGGTGGGGGCTTTTGTGCCGCTCAACTGTGCCTCTATTGCCCCCGAGCTGCTCGAAAGCGAGCTGTTCGGCCACGTGCAGGGGGCCTTTACCGGCGCCCGCAAGGGGCGTGACGGCCTGTTTCGGGTCGCCCATCAGGGCACCCTGTTTCTCGACGAGATCGGCGAGATGCCGCTGGCCATGCAGGCCTCGTTGCTGCGAGCGCTGGAGCAGAAGGCCATTCGCCCGGTTGGCGCCGAGCGGGAA
>NZ_CAWNWX010000109.1:0-5983 GCF_963878195.1 Aeromonas sp. HMWF016 | reverse complement strand
CCTGGCCCGGCAACGTGCGCGAGCTGCGCAACCTCATCGAGCGCTGCCTGCTGCTCGGCAAGCCCCCCGCCGACTACTGGCAGAGCAGCCAGCCGGCGCCGCAAAGCGATGGCGGCGACGGTTATCCGGTTGAGTGGCCGCTGGCAGAGGTGGAGAAGGCCCACATCCTGCAAGTGGTGGCGAATCACGATGGCAACAAGTCGGCCGCCTCCCGGGTGCTTGGGGTGGCGCGCAAGACGCTGGATCGCAAGTTCAAGGAGTGGGCCATCGAATGAGGTCTGCCGATGCCAAGGGAGTGGCGATGAAAAAGAGCCTGTTGTCACGCTGTATCCGGATCCTGTTGCCGCGCTGCGTGCGCACCAAGGTGCGCTGGCGCCTGCTGCTGCTCACCTCCATGCCCATCATGCTGAGTCTGGCGGGCATGGTGGCGCTTACCCTCTACTGGACTCTTACCTACAGCTGGCAGAGCCTGCTCACCACGGTCAGAAGCGATCTGGCCAGCGCCCACCACGCGGTGAGCGTGCAGCAACTGCGCCAGAGCGAGCACCTCGAGCACCTGCGCGATGCCTGGGCCTTTCAGCTGCGGCTGCGGGAATCGCCGGATCAGCTGCAGGATTGGGTGATGCCGCTGGCATCCAACTACGGCCTCGATTTTCTGCGTTTGCGCCGCGGTGACGAGCTGGACACCCTGACGGCGCAGGAGCTGACGGCTCTGCGTGCCGGGCACAGCGTCAGCCACTTTGTGGTCTGGTCGCAGCAGGAGATGCGCGCCCTCTCGCCGCTGTTGGCCAAACGGGCCGTGCTGTGGCAACGGGACGGCACCAAAGTGGTGGAGAACCGGGGACTGATCAGCCTCTCGCTGACGCCGGTGATGGGCCGCGACGGCTCCCTTTGGGCAGTGCTGGAGGGTGGCGAGCTGATTAACGGCAGCACCCGGCTGGTGGACGAGATCAAGGGGCAGGTGTTTGCCAAGAGCACTCTGCCGGATGGCAGCGTCGGCACCGTCACCCTGTTTCTCGACGATCTGCGGGTGAGCACCAACGTCCCGATCAGCAGCAGTCATCAGGTGGGCCGGGCAGTAGGCACCCGGGTCTCGCCGCCGGTGCGCGAGCAGGTGCTGAAGCGGGGCGAGCTCTGGATTGACCGCGCCTTCGTCCACGACGCCTGGTATGTCTCGGGCTACGAGCCGCTCCTAGGCGCCAGGGGCGAGCGGATCGGCATGCTCTACGTCGGTTTCCTCGAGTGGCCCATCATCCGCACCTACCTCACCAATCTGGTGGAGCTCGGCTCCGGCGTGGTGGTGTTGCTGCTCATCTCGGGCCTGCTGGTCTATCGCAGCGCGCGGGATCTCTTCACCCCCATCGAGCGGATGCACAAGGTGGTGCGGCAGGTGCAGGCGGGGCAGTCGGCCCGCATCGGCGAGCTGGCCCTCGACCCCGACCACGAGCTGGCCCAGCTTGGCCGCCAGTTCGACGCCATGCTGGACAGGCAAGAGGCGCACCAGCAGCAGATGGCCCGCAGCGCCGACGAGCTGGAGCAGAAGGTGGCCGAGCGCACCCAGAGCCTCAAGCAGAAGACCGCCGAGCTGGAGGAGCATATCCAGATGCTGACCGAGGCGCGCCAGCAGCTGCTCATCAGCGAGAAGCTGGCGGCCCTTGGCGAACTGTCGGCTGGCGTTGCCCACGAGATCAATAACCCCTTGGCGGTGATCCTCGGCAACGTGGAGCTGATGAAGCTGGAGCTGGGGGAGGCGGCCGAGCCGGTCAGCGAAGAGCTGGCGCTGGTACTGACCCAGATCGAGCGCATTCGCGCCATCACCCGCAGCCTGCTGCAATACTCCCGTCCCGGCGACTACGAGACGGCGCCGGTGTGGCAGCACCTCAACCCCATCATCGAGGAGAGCCTGACCTTGGTGCGCTCCGCCCTGCGCCAGCAGCAGGTGGCGCTGGTGGCCGACCTCAAGGCGCAGCAGCCCATCGAGGCGGATCGCCAGCAGCTGTTGCAGGTGCTGATAAACCTCTTGGTCAACGCCAGCCACGCGCTGGGTGAGCAGGGGGAGATCCGGGTCGAGAGCCGCGACTGGTTCGATGAGGCGGGCGTGTTGCAGGGGGCGCTGGTGCGGGTCATCGACAACGGCAGCGGCATCGAGGCGGCCATCATGGACAAGATCTTCGACCCCTTCTTCACCACCCGAGCCACCGGCACCGGGCTGGGGCTGGCGTTGAGTCACCGCATCATCAGCCGCTGGGGTGGCGAGCTCTTGGTGGACTCCACCCCGGGGCAGGGGAGCTGCTTTACCGTGCGGCTGCGCAGCCACGCCCTGCTGCCAAGCGGCGGTGAACCGGTCCAGCTCGAAGGGTGGCGCATCGCCCTCAATGCCGAAGGGTTTGATTCCAGCGGCGAGCGCAGTCAGTAACCCTTCACCTGCATGCAACTGCAAAGATCCCCGAGCAAAGCCTTGGGGATTTTTTTATGGCGGCTCTGGCGGATCGGAGGGGGCTTGGGCAGGGCTGGCTAGGGAGACCTTGCTACCCTCTTTGGGGCAAAACCGGCGGTATAAATTAAATTTATGGGTTTTGCCAAAATGACCAAATTTTAACTTATGCCGAGTGCCAACCCGTTCTGAGCGCCTGTTACAGGTGGATGGAGGCTTCTAGCGCCCTCCCTCCGATCTGAGGGGGAGGTTATGAAGAGGCGTAGAAGGGCGTCAGGCAAAGGCAGGCAAATCGTCTCGCAGGCCGCTTGGCCTGCGAGACGTGAAATGGCGGGAGAGGGTGAAGTGTGGGAGAGTGTCAACGGTTCGGCTGGTATAGGGCCGCTTACAGCGGGCTCCACACCAGCTTGCCGCTCTGGGTCAGGTCATAGCCGCCGAGGCGGGCCGCCAGCTCGCGCCCCTCGGGGGATTGCAGCCAACCGATCAGCTGTTGCAGCAGGGTGCGAAAGTAGACCCCCTGCGGCATCACCAGATCGAAGCACTCCTGCGACAAGGGCATAAAGCCGAGGCCAAACTCGGTGGCGGTGCTCTGGGCGCCGGGCCCGACGTCCGCATCGCCACGGCTGATGGCGGCAGCCAGCTCCCGCTCGCTGTTGACCTCGAGGGTGCGCTCCAGCCGGGTCAGGGACTCTCCTTGCGTTTGCAGCCACTCCTGCAGGGCGCGCTGGCTGCCAGCCCCCTCCTGACGCATGGCCCAGCGCCAGTCGAGCGCCTCTTTCGCCTCTTTGGGTTGCAGCCCTTGCCGCAGCACCAGCCCCTGTACCCGCCGAAATCCATGAACGATCACCCATTGCCGGTGGCCCTGATACTGCTGCACCAGCGCCGGGTGGCGCAGGTGGGCCTCCTCGGCCTGCCCCCAGTGGATGGCGCAGAGATCCACATGGCCGCGCGCCAGCATCGCCAGCCCCTGCCTTGTGCCGCACGGGGTGTAGCCCACCAGTGCCTGGGTGCCGAGCTGCCGGGCCAGCCGGCTGCTGGCGTAGTGGAGCAATACGTCGTCCGAGCCCGCCAGCAGCAGGCGGTCGTTCATCACCCCCTCGTGGCAGCTGCCAAGCAGCCAGCGATCGAGCAGGGAGCGGGGAAACAGCCACTTGCCGGTCGCCTTGGTGGCGGGGATGCGCGCCTCGTTGGCGAGCTGGTAGACCTTCTTCTCGTTGAGATCGAGGTACTCGGCCACCTGCTTCACATTCATAAATTCGTTCATGGCTTGTTCCTGACCTCTGTGGTGGCGTGGTCGAGATACAGAGCGATCTGCTTGGCACTCATAAACTCGTTCATGGCTTAGTCCCGCATCCCGCGACCGGCCGAACCGGGCGCCAGCACCGGCGGTTTCTCGTCCAGCACGATATGGTCGTGGCCGCTAAAGACCTCGAAGTGGCGCCCCTTGGCGCGGGCAATCATGGTGATGCCGAGCTGGCGGGCCAGATCCAGCCCCATCTGGGTGACGCCGGAGCGTGACAGCAGCACCGGAATGCCCATCTGCGCCACCTTGATCACCATCTCAGAGGTGAGCCGCCCCGTGGTGTAGAAGATCTTGTCGTAGCCAGCCTCGCCGCTCATCCAGAGCTCGCCCGCCAGAGTATCCACCGCATTGTGGCGCCCCACATCTTCGACAAAGGAGAGGATCTCAGCGTCGCGACAGATGGCGCAGCCATGGACGGCGCCCGCCATCTTGTAGGTTTCGTTATGGGCCGAAAGCGCCTTGAGCAGGGCGTAGAGGGTGCTCTGTTTAAGCTCGGGCGCCGCCAATACCACCCCTTCGAGCTTCTTCATCACGCTGCCATACATGGTGCCCTGACCGCAGCCGGAGGTGACCGTCTTCTTCTCCAGGGATTTGTCGAGATCTTCGGCCTGCTGGCTGCTCACCACGGCGGCGGCCTCGCTCTCCCAATCGACGATCACCGACTCGATGGCCGAAATATCCTCGATAAAACCCTGATTTTTCAGATAACCCAGTACCAGCGCCTCGGGGCGGGCCCCCAGCGTCATCAGGGTCACTATCTCCTTCCAGTTGAGGTAGACCGTCAGTGGCCGCTCACAGGCGATTTGGCGGGTTTGCAGCGTGCCCTGCTCATCCATCACCTCGACGGCCATGGTGAGCTGGGCTGCTGCATTGCTTTTGATAAAGGTCGGTGTCATGGGCCCCTCGCGACCGGTTGCCGGGATCTAAGGGGAGGGATACAGCAAGTTTTGTTCCAGATTAATAGGACGGAAAGAATGTCAGAGTGATAGTACGAAAAGCGTAATTATGTTGTCTTGGTAAAAGCGAGCCCGATCCCATTCTGAGTAGGTTGTAAACAGCCACGCTTTTCTTTGAAAACCAAGAGGGTTAGAATTTTAACAAAACATTATATGTGGTATGTAGAACATGCCATTGAATCCACGCTACACGTATTTTAAATAAGGTCGCGATATCTAATGAATGCAGGTGAAATAGGAACAGAAGCAGGCCGTATATTTGAGTATAACTTACCAAGTAGCTGGATATTTCGTAGTCAAGAAGACCAAAATGATTTTGGTATTGATGGCGAGATAGAGCTAAAGGATGAGAGTGGTAAAGCTTTAGGTAAAGAAAGCATCTTTAAGGTGCAGATTAAAGGTGAGGAAAAGTCTACATATATTAACGATGGGAAGATATTGTCTTTTAATTTGAAAATGGAGAGGTTGAAGTATTACTTGGACTTCAAAGTGCCAGTGGTATTAGTAGTTGTAGAAATTTCATCAGAGAGAATTTTCTGGTTGATGATTACAAATAATGAGACTTTAATAAGAAAGGCTGCGGAGTCAGGAGATAATGAGTCTATTCAGGTTCATCTTCCAATCGACAATTATTTAATCAGGAAAAATGCCTGTTCAGCAAAAAATATATTTATGTCTGTTGTGGAGTGCTGGGATTACCTTAATGTGAAAGGTTTGCAGGATTCAATTAAAAGATATCCAATAGTCAATCCATCAACACTGAACAAGAAAATTGATGATATTGGTGACGCTCTATTCAAGGCGTATCATCAGCAGCTAAATAACTATTTATTTGATAAAAATTTTCATGGTGTCTATCAGAAGGCCGCAGAAATATGCTTATCTCCAATAGTTCCAGCTAAGGATAGGTTCGTTGCTCTTTTATATTATTGGCAAGCTTTTCAAACTGCACCATTTACAAATGTAAGTAAAGATATTCTTGATGAAAACTATAAAATTTGTCATTGGCTTATTTCTCTGGCTAGAGAACAAAAAAGTAGGCTTCATAGACTGATTGCGGTAGGTAAATCTCGAAGAGTCAAATTTAAGTTACAACTAGATCAATTGCATGCGATACATAACTCCATTAATCACTTTGAAAAAGGTTCTTTTGAACGCGCTATATTTAATAACCAAACACAGCAGCTCTATCATAAGAGCTGTATTTCATTACAAAAATGTATTGAGTTATGTCGTCGATTAACAAGAGATGGACAATATAATATCCTCTCTGATTTCTTTATTGATATA